>NZ_JBEZWL010000049.1:0-51133 GCF_040648015.1 Streptomyces sp. NPDC029216
GTGGGGGCCGCGGGGGCGCCGGGCGACGCGGGGGCGGTGGGGCTCGCGGCGGCCTGCGGCTGGAGGGTGGCCGGGTCATGACCCAGCTGCCGGCCCACGACGACCCCGCCGACGGCGACCACCAGAACGCCGCCGATGACCAGGGCCATGGTCTTCATCTTCTTCTTGGCGCGCTTCTGACGCGCCTTCGTGCCCGGATGTCCGGTGCGCCCGCCCTGAACGATGATGCCCTTGCCGATGGCGCGCGGGTCGTCCTGCTTCGGGCCGATCGCCCGGGGGTCGTCCTGCTTCGGGCCGATCGCCCGGGGGTCGTCCTGCTTCGGGCCGATCGTCTGCGCCGAGTCGTGCGAGCCGGGAGCCGTGCGGCCGCCCTGGACGATGATGCCGTCCCCGCCCGGGGTCGGGTCGGTGAAGCCTCCGCCGGGGTCCGGGGTGGTCCCGTGGGCCGTGCTCGACGCTTCGTTCTCCGGACGGGGCACGTCCGGTCCACCTCTGCCGTCACTCATGGCGCGCAATCCCCCTGTGGTCAGGTGCTGGACGACGGGAACGGCCTCGCGCCGCGGGCGTGTCCCGCGACGGCGAGGCTGCTCCTACTGAGCCACTTTTCGGCCACGGGGTCCATCCCCGTGCGGGGGTCAGTCGCGGGGCGACAGTTCGGCCATGGCGCTCCAGCCCTGGCCGGGCACCTCGACGTGGATGATCTCCGGGGTCTTGGCGATCGCTCCGGCGAGGGTCTCCATGCCGGCCTTGAAGTGGTCCGAGGCGACGTGCGCGGCGCCGGCCTCGGCGTCGGTGAACGCCTCCAGCAGGGTGTACTTGTTCGGGTCGTCCACGCTGCGGGACCAGTCATAGAAGAGGTTGCCCGGCTCGGACCGGGTGGCGCGGGTGAAGTCGTCGACGAGGGTGAGCCAGTTGTCGCTGTGCTCCGGGCGGACGTCGAACCTGACGGCGATGAAGATCATGCGACCACCCTGGCACGGGGGAAGGGCCGGCCGCACGCCCGACGCCCGCGATTCCGACAGGGCCGGAATCCCCGCGCGGCGCCTGACAGTCGGGGACCCGCCCTCCGCCTCCCCCGCCTCAGATCCGGCCGGCGGCCGCCTCCGCCAGTGCGGCGCGGATCGCCTCCGGGCGCCGGCGGAACTCCCGCGTCGGCACCGACACGGACAGCGCGTGCACCGCCTCCCCGTCCTCCGGCTCTCCCGCCCGGGGCAGGGAGACCCCGACGCACGTCCACGCCGGATCGGCCTCCCCCACGGACACCGCGAAGCCCGTGGCGCGTACCCGCAGCAGCTCCGCCTCCAGCGCCTCCGCGCTCGTGATGGTCGCCGTGGTCAGCCGGGCCATCCCGTGCTCGGCGAGGTAGCGCCGCCGCGCCCGCGGGGTCAGCCGGGCGAGCAGCGCCTTGCCGTGTGCGGTGGCGTGCGCGCGGGTCTCGCGGCCGGGCGCGAACGGGTTCGCCGTGTCCGTCACGGGGGCCGTGGTGTCCACGACCGTGATCACCCCGCCCCGGTACGCCGTGTAGTACGTCTCGCCGCCGGTCGCCCGCCGCAGCCGGGCGAGCAGCTCGGCCATCCCGGGCGCCGGGGCCAGCTGGTGCAGGAAGCTGCGGTGCAGCCGGGGCAGCGCGGGCCCCAGCACGTAGCCCCGTGCCGTCCGCGCCAGGTAGCCGCGCTCGGTGAGCGGGCCCAGGAGGTGGTAGGCGGTCGACAGGGAGCAGCCCGCCAGGCGGGCCAGGGCCTTGGCGCTCACCGGGCCGGGTGCTCCGGCCACGGCGTCGACGAGGGCGAGCGCGCGGTCGAGGGACTGTGGACCGGTGGACGGCATGGTGCTGGTGGTTCCCGGTGGTGGGCGGCAGGACGTGCTCCAGCCTACGCCGGGCGCGCCCGGCCCCGTCGACGGGCCGTCAGGTCCGGCGGCGGCGGGAGCGGGCGATCATGACGACGACCGCGGCCACGACCAGCAGCAGGACCAGGACGCCGACCACCAGGGCGGCGGTGCCCAGCTTGCCGAAGAGGCCCTTCTTCTTTTTCTTGGGCTTCTTCTTCACGTCCTTCGACGCGGGCGCCGCGACCTGGTGGCCGGAGGCCTGGCCGTGCGCGGCCGCCTCCCGGACGGATCCGGCCGGCGCGGCCGCCGCGGCCTGTCCGGCCCGGTGGGCCGTGAGGGGCTCCGCGGCGTTCGCGGGCAGGGGGGCCAGGAACAGCCCTGCCAGGAGGAACATGGGTACCACTCTGGCGATCACACTCGTCTTCACATGCTCTCCCTGTTCTCGACGGCCGGTACGGGCGCTGTCCGTGCCAGGGCTCTCGTACCCCCGGGCGCCACGCATACGCGCGATCCGGCCATCCGTACCGGCCGGGCCGCAGGAGCCTACCCCGAACTTCCCGCAGCTCGGTCGCCGGCGTTACGTGGAGCGTGCAGGCTCCGGGGGCAGGTGGATGTCCAGGACGCAGATGTCGTCGCGGTGGGGTGCGCGGCCCGCCGCCAGGGTGCGTGCGAGGGTTTCGTCCCCCTCGCGCGCGAGGCGGGCCGCGGTCGCGGCGAGGGCGGTGAGGCCCTCCTCGATGTCCACCCCCGGGTCTTCGACGAGGCCGTCGGTGTAGAGCAGGAGGTGGTCCCCCGGCAGGAGGTCGATCACCTCCTGCCCGTACTTCACGTCGGCGCAGGCGCCGAGGAGGCTGCCCTCGGGCTGCGGGAGGAAGCGCGCTTCGCCGGCGCGGATCAGCAGGGGCGGCAGGTGTCCCGCCCGTACCCAGCTCAGCCGGTGGCCGGCGGGCCGGTAGCGGGCCATCACCATGGTCGCGGTGGCGCCGGCCGGGTCCGCGGCCGTGTGCAGCAGGAGCGTGTTGAGGCGGCTCAGCACATCGGGGAGCGCCGATCCGGTGACCGCCATGCCCTTGGCGGTGAAACGGAGTTGGGCCATGGTGCCGACGGCGGCCAGGCCGTGGCCGGCGACGTCCCCGACGACGAAGAGGGCGCCCCCGTCGGGGAGCGGGATGGCGCTGTACCAGTCCCCGCCCACGTTCACCCCGGCGTCGGCGGGCAGGTACGCGAGGTCGATGCGCAGGCCGGCGAGCTCCAGGGACTGTTCGGGGATGGGCAGGAGGGTTTCCTGGAGCCTTGCGGCCAGGGAGCGTTCGGCTTTGAGCATGCCCCGCTGGAGGATGTTCGCACGTTCGCTCTCGCGCAGGGCGGTCTCGATGTCGCGCTGCGTGGTGAGGTCCTGGACGAAGCCGTGCACCTCAACCGGTGTGGCGTCCGCGTCGACCTGGGCCTCGGCGACGATCCGCAGGTGCCGCACCCCCTGGGCGGTGGCGATGCGGAAGGGCTGGTCGATGGCCGTACCGCCGTCGAGCAGCCGCCGGACGGCCCGGCCGAGCACGGGCTGATCGTCCGGCACCACATGGCCGGGGAGTTCCTCCAGGGTCACGGGCCCCTTCGCGGGATCGCGCCGGAAAACGGCGTAGACCTGGTCGGACCAGGTGATGGTGCCGGTGACGAGGTTCCAGCTGGCCCACCCGAGGTTGCCGAGGCGCTGCAGGTCCTCCAGGCGGCGGGCCTCCAGGTCGCTGGTGTCGCGGCGGATCCAGGAGACCACCAGCCGTTCCCCCAGGCGGGAGGCCCGGACGGAGTAGACGGACTGGTGCGGGACCCGTGCGGTGACCTCCTCGTAGGTGAAGGGAAGCCCTTCGTAGACGGCCCCGGTCGCGAGGGTGTCCAGATAGCCCTTCCACAGGGCGGTTCCGGCCACCGTCGGATAGGTCTCCAGGACCATGCGGCCGACCAGTTCCCTGCCGCGCCGGCCCGCCACGTCGACCGACTCCGCGGCGGCCGCGTCGATCCGGAAGTCCTCCACCGACCCGTCCGCCGAGCGCACGGGGGTGAGCAGCACGGCGGGCCCGGGCAGGGTGTCGAAGACCTGCTGGACCGCCGTGGCCTGCTCGTCCGCCGGCTCGGCGGTCTCCGGGGCCCCGGGCGCCCGCAGCGCCCCGCCGCACAGCCGGACCGCCCGGCGCAGCAGGCGCCGCGTATCCGTGCCGAAGGCGCCCGGCCGGGTGCGGAAGAACCCGACGGCGGTGGTCGGGGGCTCGCCCGGTGCCGGGATCCAGGCGCGTGACGGCCACCGTCCGGGGTCGTCCCCGATGAGCAGGTAGCCGTCCGCGTCCCGCTCCGGGCTCTCCAGCCACACCGGCCGCTCCTCGGTCAGGGCCTCCAGCGCCGCGACGCCGGCCAGCGGCGGGACGTGGCTCCACCGCTCGGCCGTGGCGCCGTCGATCCCCGCGTGTCCGGTCAGCTCCAGGCTTCCGGCGGCCGTCCGGGTGTAGATCATGACGGCCTCCACCTGCTCGGATTCGCCCAGGACCGACCGCAGCAGCTCCGCGACCCCGCCCGGGCCGCTCGTGGTCGCCAGGGCCCGTGCCAGGCGGGCCAGGAGCGCACGCCGGCCCTCGTCGGACGCGCCCTCCCCCGCGTCGCCGCCGGTACGGGACACCGCCATTGCCGGCGCATCCCCGGGCGGCGCCACCGCCGGCGTCTCCCCGGGCGGCGCCACCGTGCGGACCGGCGTCGGGTCCACGGCGCCCAGGGCGAGCCAGCACTCCTCGGCCAGCGTGCACCCGTGCCCCTCGGCGCGGCGCCGCAGCAGCTCGTACGCCCCTTGCTCGGGCAGGCCTTCCTGTGCCATGAGGACGCCCTTGGCCCGCTCCAGGACCGCCGACATCGCGGCTCCGGCCTCCAGGTCGTCGACCTCGGCCCGCAGCCTGGCCACCACTTTGGCCAGGGCCAGCACCTCGGGGGCCGTCCCGTCGGCGGCGGCCGGGAGTACGGGTTCATCCTCCATGCATCGAGAATGCCACTCCCCCGCCGCGCGCGGCCGTCTCCCCCTGCCGGTCAGAGCGAGTGGAAGCGATGCGTCCGCAGCCCTTGACGGGCCCTCAAGGCCCTCACATACTGGCGGCCAAATCGATTTGGCCACCATGATGCGGATCCTGCCCGGAGCCGTATCGAGGCCGAAGCCGGAGCGAGCCGAACGGAGCTCGAACGTGTCCAGTCCCCGCACTCTCCCCCACCCCGTGGACCAGTCCCGCCCACTGAGCCGGATCCTCCTGTTCGGTGTCCAGCACGTCCTCGTCATGGCGGCCACCCCCGTCTCGGCGATCTTCCTGATGAGCGCGACCCTGCACCTCGATCCCGGACTCACCGTGGACCTGCTCTCGGCGGCCTTCGTGCTCTCCGGGATCGGTTCCCTGATCCAGTCGCTGGGCCCCTGGAAGTTCGGGCCCCGGCTGCCGTTCGTCATGCTGCCCGGAGGGGCCCCGCTGGTCCTCTTCCTGGCGATCGCCGAACAGCACGGGGTACGCACGGCCACCGGCGCCGTGATCATCAGCGCGGCCTTCTACTTCGTCGTCCTGCCCGTCTTCTCCCGCCTGCTGAAGTTCTTCCCCGCCCTGGTCATCGGCACGATGATCGTCATCGTCGGGGTCAACCTCGTGAAGGTCGGCGCCCTGCTCGTCACCGGCCGCCCCGGCCAGCCGGGCTTCGCCGACCCCGCCAACCTGGCGCTCGGCCTCGCGACCATCGGCTTCACCGTCGCCCTCTACTGGCTGTCCAGCGGCGTCGTACGGCAACTCGCCGTGATGCTGGGCCTGATCGCCGGAACCGTCCTGGCCTTCGCCCTCGGCCGGGTCGATTTCGGCGGCATCACCGAGGGCGGGCTCCTGAGCGCCCCCCAGCTCATGCCGTTCGGCACGCCCGAGTTCCACCTGGCCGCCGCGCTGCCCCTGATGCTGTACGGGCTGGCCTCGATGGCGGAGGCCACGGGACAGACCGTCATCAACGCCGAGACCGTCGGCAAGGAGATCGACCCGCGCACCGAGGTCCCCCGGACCATCCGCGGCGACGCCCTCGTGTCCGTCCTGGCCGGCTTCCTCGGGCTGCCGCTGATGGTGACCAGCGGCGAGAACATCGGCATCGTCCGCGTCACGGGCGTACGCAGCCGGTTCGTCACGGCGGCCGCCGGCGTGGTCCTCATCGCCGTCGGCTTCCTCGCGCCCGTCATCCGCGCCATCAGCGTGATCCCGTCCGCCGTCGTCGGCGGCACCGCCATGCTGGTCTTCGCGGTCATCACGGTGCTCGGCGTCCAGATGCTGGGCAGGGCCGGACTCGACCAGCACTCGCACGCTTTCATCTGCGCCGTCGCCATCGCGCTGGGGCTCCTGCCGATCCTCGTTCCCGGCGTCTACGCGGGACTGCCGTCCGGTGCGCGGATCCTGCTCGAAAGCGGCGTGGCCGTCGGCGCGTTCACCGCCGCCATCCTCAACGTCCTCTTCCACCACGTCCGGCCCCGCCTGGCCCGCGGCGGCGCCGCGCGGCCCACCCCCGCCACCGCCTCCGCCGACGCGGGCTGAAACCGCACCCCGCCCCACGCAAGTCCCGTACACGAAGGACGAGATGACCCACCCGATGAGACACGACGCCACCGCCGGCGACGGCCCCGCCCCGAACCGCCCGCTGGACGCACGGCAGCTGACCGGCGAGGTCCGACTCCTCGCCCCCGACCTCGTGATGACCCCCGAGGGGCCGATGGAAGGCCACGCGGCCGTCGTCGCCGACGGCGTCTTCCGGGCCGTCGGGCCGGCCGCCCGGCTGGAACGCGAACACCCCCACCTGACCCCCGTCCGGCTGCCCGGGCACATCCTGATGCCGGGGTTCGTCGACGCGCACCACCACCTGACGCAGAGCTTCGGCTCGGCCCTGGCCTTCGGCGAGCCCTCCGAGATCTTCCGCCGCGTGTGGGTCCCCCTGGAGGGGGCCCTGGACGAGGAATCCGCCTACGTCGCCGCCAAACTGGCGGCACTGGAATCGCTGCGGGGCGGGTTCACCACCGTCGCGGACGCCGGGACCCGGGCCCCGGTGGACGTGGACGTCGTGGCCGCCGCCACCCGCGACGCCGGGATCCGCTGCGTGCTCGGGCTCGTCTGCAACGACGCCGCCGACCCTGGAAGCACCGGCGGCGGCACGGACGACGCGGCCGGCGCCGCCACCCTGGCCGCCGCCGAGAAGCACCTCGCCCGGTACTCCGGCGCCGAACTGGTCCACCCGTCCCTGGCGGTCTCCGTCCCCGAGGCCGCGACGGCGCGGACCCTGCGGGACACCGCCCGGCTCGCCGCCGAAGCGGGCGCCGTCGTCCAGATCCACGTCAACGAACACCTCGCCGCCGTGGAACGCTCCCTGGTCCGGCACGGTCTGCGCCCGCTGGAGTACCTGCGCGAAGTCGGCGCCCTGGGGCCCCAGTTGCTGGCCGCCCACGCCACCCTGGTCACCCCCGCCGAGCTGACGCTGCTCGCCGACACGGGCACCGCCGTGAGCTACAACCCCGTGGCCAGCGCCTGGAAGGGCAACGCCGTGGCCCCGGCCACCGCCATGGCCGAACGCGGGATCCGCTTCGGCCTGGGCACGGACGGCACCCGCGGCGACGCGCTGCGCCTCGTGGAGGCGGCCGAGTTCGCCCAGCGCCTCGCCCACGGCCTGGCCACCGGGGACTCCTCCTGCGGCGCGGGCTGGACCTGGCTGGACCGCGGGGCCGCGGGCGGCGCCGACGCCGTCGGCCTCGGTGCGCTCACCGGCCGGATCGCCCCGGGGGCGGCCGCCGACTTCCTGCTCGTCGACGTCGGCGGCCCCGAGATGCGCCTGTCCTGGGACCTGCCGTGGGAGCTGGTGCGGCGCGGCAACCGGGACCAGATCACCGCCGTGTTCGTGGCCGGCCGGATGCGGATGTGGCGGGGCCGGCCCGTCGGCTGGGACGATACCGCGCTCGTCGACCGGGCCGCCGAGCTGTCCCGCGAGGTGGTCGCCCGGGCCGGGGTGACCCGCGTGCACCCCACCTCCACGCAGGCCCGGGCCGGGAGCGCCGTACGGTGAGCGCCACGACGGTGGCGGTCCTGGCCCTGGTCGTGGCCGCCGCCGCGTTCGTCCAGGGCACCAGCGGCCTCGGGTTCGCGCTGGTCGTCGCGCCGGTGGCCGGGCTGCTCGAACCCGCGCTGCTGCCGGTGTTCGTCCTCGCGTCGATGATCCCGCTGAACGTCTACGTGGCCTGGCGCGAGCGGCACTCCCTGGACCTGCGGGGCGCCGGCTGGATCACGGCGGCCCGGCTCGCGGCGACCCCCGGCGGGCTGCTGCTGCTCTGGGCGGTGCCCGAGCAGCGGCTCGGCGTGGTCGTCGGCGCGGCGACCGTACTGGCGGCGGCGGTGAGCCTGGCGGCGCCGGCCTTCGTGCCCGGCCGGGCCGCCTACCTGGGGGCGGGGGTGGTCACGGGGCTGACCGAGACCGCGACCGGGGTGGGCGGTCCGCCGCTGGCCCTGGTCTACCAGCACCGGCCGCCGGCGGAACTGCGGTCCACGGTCGCCCTGTGCTTCCTGGTCGGCGAGGTCGTCTCGCTCGCGCTGCTCCTCGCGACCGGCCGGGGCACCCCGGCCCAACTGGGCTGGGCGGTCCTGCTGCTGCCCGCGCTGGCCGTCGGGGCGTGGCTGAGCCGGCTGGCGCACCACCGCGTCGACGCCGCGCGGATGCGCCCCCTGGTCCTGGCCTTCGCACTCGTGTCCGGTGCGGTGCTCATCCTGGCGCCGTGACGCGCAGCGACGAGGCCCGCGCGACGAGGCGGGGCTCGGGCGCCGGCACCGCCGCCGCGGACGTTCCCGGGGCGGCGGAGCCGGTGCCCAGGCGGGAGAGGAGCAGCTCCACGGCGTCGGTGGCGGCCCGGTCCAGCTGGAGGTCGACCGCCGTGAGCGGGGGCTCGCAGGTGCGGGCGCGCGGGCCGTCGTAGCGGGTCACCACCATCACGTCCCCGGGCACGCTCCGGCCGGCGTCCCGCACCGCGCGGACGGCGCCGACGGCGAACACGTCGACGAGCGCGCAGACGGCGTCGATCTGCGGGTGTTCGGCCAGCAGGGCGGTGCAGCGCTCGTAGCCGGCCTCCTCGCCGCCCTCCTCGGGCGCCGTGGCGACCAGGGGCGTCCAGCCGTGTTCGGCGGCGGCCCGTTCGTAGGCGGCGCGGGCGTCGACGGAGGAGTGGCGGGTGCCCGCGCCGATGATCAGGGCCGGATGCCGGGCGCCCTGCTCGCGCAGGTGCTCCAGCAGCAGTTCAGTGACCCTGCCCGCGCGGAGGTCGACGTACGGGGCGTCCGTGCGCGGCGACACCTCGCGGCCGAGCGCCACGTACGGCAGACCCCGCTCGCGCAGCTGCGCGACGGCCGGGTCGTCCTCACCGGGCTCGACGACGATCGCGCCGTCGATGTCGAGGGAGAGCAGCGCCGCTCCGGACCGCACGGGCGGCACCAGGACCAGCGCATAGCCGTGGACCATGGCCCGCTCGGCCGCGGCGGCGGCGACCTCCATGTAGAAGCCGAGCCGGGAGGGGCCGCCGGCCACCGCGAGGGGCATGGAGGAGGCGAGGGCGATGGTCTTGGCCTGTCCCTGACGGAGGCGCTGCGCGCGGAGGTTGGGCCGGTATCCGAGCTCGGCGGCGATCTGCTTGATCCGCTCGCGGGTCCGGGGGTCGACCTTGCCCAGCCCGTTCAGGGAGTGGGACACGGTCGTCGGCGACACCGAGGCGGCCCGGGCGACGTCGGCAATCGTCGGCGGCCGCCGGCGGGGCCCGTCGGCGGAGCCGGACGCGGAACCGGAACTGGACATCGGGGCGGACGCTCCTCGCTCGCTCGGTCGGGACGCTGCCATCTTCGCCGACCCGGCGCCCGTCCTCCAGCCCCGCCCCGTCCGGTGACGAGCGCCGGCTCGACCTCCCGGCTGCGCGGAAAAAGTTTTCCACTGCCGTCTATCGAATGGTCATGCGATGGGAATGCTGAGTGCAGTTCTCCCGCCCCGGCCCGACGCCCCGTCCCGTCGTCCCGCCCGGGCGGGCCTTCCGTTCTGAGCCTCGGGAGGTAACACGCCATGCAGTCGCTCCCCACTCCGCCGGCGGCCCCCAGCCGCCGTGAGCTCCTCGCCGGCCTCGGTCTGGCCGCCGCCACCCCGCTCGTCCTCGGCGCCACCGCCCGCCCCGCCCGCCACGACACCCCCTCCCGCCCGCCCCTCGAAGCCGGCCGGCCGGTCCTGCTCCGCCGGGCCTCCCTGGTCCTCACCATGGACCCCGCCCTCGGCAGCGGCCCGCTCGGCGCCGTCGAGGACGCCGACCTGCTGATGCGCGGCGGCGCCGTCGCCGCCGTCGGCAGGGGCTTACCGACGCCGCCCGGCACCCGGGTGCTGGACGCCTCGGGCAAGCTGGTCATGCCGGGGTTCGTCGACACCCACAACCACCTCTGGCAGGCGATGATCCGCGGCGGGTGCACCGACCGCGACCTGTTCGGCTGGTTCCGGGGGTGTACCGCCCCCCAGCGCGGCCGCCTGACGCCGGAGGCCCTCCACAGCTTCGTACGGCTCGCGGCCCTCGACGCCGTACAGTCGGGCGTGACCACGCTGGTCGACTGGGTGGACATCTTCTCGTACGACCTCGTCGAGAGCTACGTACGGGCGCTGGCCGGCACCGGGCTGCGGTTCACGTACGCCATGTACCCTCCGGCGCCCGACGGAGCGCTGGCCGTGAAGGTGAAGAAGGAACTCGTCGACCCGGTGCCGCTCGGCTCGTTCCAGATCGCCACGCACGCGGCCCGGGCCGCCGCGTCCGACAACCGCGCCCACTGGGAGACCGCCCGGGAGCTGGGGGTCATGCTCAACTCCCATGTCCTGGAACGCC
The DNA here is from genome assembly GCF_040648015.1 of Streptomyces sp. NPDC029216. NCBI lineage: Bacteria > Bacillati > Actinomycetota > Actinomycetes > Kitasatosporales > Streptomycetaceae > Streptomyces > Streptomyces sp. NPDC029216. The sequence continues at coordinate 10,751 of NZ_JBEZWL010000049.1, forward strand.
CCGAGCAGCGCGCCGACGACCCCGTCGGCGTCCTCGCCGACATCGGCGCGCTGGGCCCCCGGCTCCTGATGAACCACGCGGTCCACCTGACGGACGCCGAGATCGCCGCCGTCGCCGAGCACGACGTGCGCGTGGCCCACTGCCCGCTCAGCAACATGCGGCTGGCCTCCGGCATCATGCGGCTGTCCGAACTCGGGCGCAGGGGCGTCAAGGTGGGGCTCGGCCTGGACGGCGGAACCAACGACACCTCGGACTTCCACGCCCTGATGAAGACGGCCATCGGCCTGCAACGCGCCCGCACGACCGAGGCCGACGTCTTCCCGCAGGTGAGCGACGTCCTGCGGATGGCCACGCTGGGCGGCGCCGAGGTCCTCGGCCTCTCGGACCGGATCGGCTCCCTCACCCCCGGCATGCGGGCCGACGTGGTGGTCGTCGACCCGGCCGCCCTGAACTTCGCCCCGCGCTTCGACTGGACCGGCCAGATCGTCTTCAACGGGCGGCCGGAGAACGTCGACGCCGTGTTCGTGGACGGGCGGGCCCTGAAGCTCGACGGCCGGCTGGTCGGCGTCGACACCGACCGCGTCGTACGCGAGGCCGAGTCGGCCGCCACCCGCCTGCGCACGGCCGGCTAGCCCGTCAAGGGGTCCGGGCCGGACGGGGCAGAGCCCGGAACTGGACACTCCGGCACACGTCCGGTGCGCGCGGCCGCCGGGATCCGGCAGGATCCCCGCCGCCAGATCGTTCCGCGCGTCCGCACGCACCCACGTACCGGGAAGGAACCCCACCCCATGAGCAGCAAGCTCGGCAAGCGCGTCGCCCGATTGGCCGCCACAGCCGCCACGGCCGTGGCGCTCCTCGCCTTCGGCACCGCCGGCGAGGCGTCCGCAGCGGCCCTCTCGGGCCCGTACCTGATCTTCAACAACTGGACCGGCAAATGCGTCGACATCCCCGGCTACGGCAAGGGCACCGTCGACGGCGGGGTCTACGAGTACACCTGCGACGGCAGCGACAACGACGACCACCACCACTGGTCCCTGGCCTGACACCCGCCGGGCGTTCGTCGGTGCGGGATTGCAACATGCAGATCCACTGGATGCGAGCGTCGAGGAGCGCGCTTGAACGCGTTCAAACTCTGTGCCAGGGTTCGGCATGAGTTCCTGAGCCCATCGGTCGCGCCCGCGGCCCGCGGAACCCGCTAGGGGTGGAGTCTGTTGCGTTCCCGTCGTACTGCGCTGATCATGCTCGGCATGTCCCTCGCCCTGACGGCCTGCGGCAGGCTCACCGTCATGCCGCCGCCCGAGGGCGAACCGGTCGCTCTGACGTCTGCCGAACTTGCGGCCACGTGGACCGATGCCGAGGGCGGCACCCTCACGCTGAAGCAGGACGGGACGTTCATCGCCGACAAAGTCTGCGTCGCCGCCGGTTGGTACGAAGGCCTGGCCTGGTCCGGAACAGGCACCTGGAAACAAGGCTCCAACAAGAAGCAGAGCTTCGTTCGCGTGACCTTCGACGCCGATCACCCCGAAGTGCGAGGGCGGAAGCCCGACGCCTACGGCGCCTTGAGGCGGGGCAAGACCCTGAAGCTCTGGGCCGCCGTCGGCGATCCGGACAACGACTATCCGAACTGCGTCCTGACCCACCCGGCGAACTCGGAGTAGGGGGCGGTAGGCGGACATGCGGGCGGGCGGGGTCTCCCGGTGGTCGGCCTGTGGCCGGCCGGGAGGCCCCGCCCGTGTTGTTCGCGGACAGCCGTCAGGCGGTGCAGCGGAGCATGGTCAGCGGCGGGTTGCCGTTGTAGTCCGCCCAGTACTCCTCGCCGAACTCCTCCACGCCCGCGGCCGAGACCTCCAGCGGGACCCAGTCGATGCCGGTGAATCCGGCCGCCTTCAGGGTCTGCTCGTACGTCTGCTTCGACGGCACGGTCGCCTCGAAGGAGACCGGCGGGTCGAGCAGCGCGGTGAGCCGGATTCCCGGGCCGATCTCGTTGTCCTTGCCGGTGGACTCGCACAGGAACCCGTACTTGTCGAGCGACGGCCCGCCGAAGTCGAAGGCCGGGTTCTGCACGAACAGGAAGAACTCGCCGCCGGCTACGAGGCTGCGCCGGATGTTGCGCATCATCTGCTCGATCTCGGCGACTTCACCCGCGTAGTTGAACGCCTGCACGGCGATGGCGACGTCGAACGGCTCGTCGAAGTCCCGCAGGCTGGCCGTGTCGGCGACCTCGTACGTGACGCCCAGGGACTCCGACCGCTCGCGCGCGGCCGCCGCGTCGATCATCGCGCTGGAGATGTCGAACCCCAACACCCGGGAGGCGCCCCGGCGCTTGAGCTCCCGGCTGTAGAAGCCGGTACCACAGGCGATGTCGAGTACGGATTTGCCCGTGACGTCGCCGACCAGGGCGAGAAAGCCCGGCACTTCGGCGTAACGGATGATGGGCAGGGTCTTGAAGCCTTCGAACGCTTCGCCGATCCCGTCGTACAGCTGACCACTCATCGTGGTGTTCCCCCTCGATTTGTGGCGTCGGCTCCCTGAACGAGCCGCGGCCCTCGGTGGAGAGTCTCCTGCCTCGTCCGCGGCGCTTCGTACTGGCGGAAACCACGAAGATCTTCAGGGTTTCCCCGAGATGAATCCAACAGTCGCCCCCCGGCCACCTCCGGTTCGTTTCGATTCGCAAGTCGAAACCAGGCGCCGTGTGCCCGCGCCCGATGCCCCTGCCGGACTTACGATGTCGCTAGAGGACTCGGGGCAGTCGACGGCCGGTCCATGGCCGGCGGGAAGCGGGCACCCATGGCTCAGCGGCTCAAAAGGTCGGGACTGATCGGCGAGCTCTCGGCGGAGTTCGCCGGGACCATGATCCTCATTCTTTTCGGCTGCGGCGTGGTGGCCCAAGTGGTCGCCGGCGGCGGTCTCACCAACCCGCCGGGCGGCCTGGGGAACCATGACAGCATCGCCTGGGCCTGGGGCCTCGGCGTCACCCTCGGCGTCTACGTCGCCGCCAGGCTGAGCGGTGCGCACCTGAACCCCGCGGTGACGGTGGCCCTGGCGGCGTTCAAGGGCTTCCCGTGGAAGCGCGTGGCCCCGTACGCGCTGGCCCAGACGGCCGGCGCCTTCGTGGCGGCCCTCATCGTGCGCTGGAACTACAGCGAGGCACTGGCGAAGGCGGACCCCACCCACACCATCAAGACGCAGGGCGTCTTCTCCACCCTGCCGGCCAACGGCAACACGAACCTGCCGGTCACCGAGTGGGGCGCGCTGCGCGACCAGGTCATCGGCACGGCGCTCCTGCTCCTGCTGATCCTCGCCGTCACGGACCTGTTCAACACACCCCCCGGCGCCAACCTCGGCCCGTTCATCGTCGGCCTCATCGTGGTGGCGATCGGCATGGCCTGGGGCACCGACGCGGGCTACGCCATCAACCCGGCACGTGACTTCGGCCCGCGGCTGGCCAGCTTCCTCACCGGATACGGCGGGGCGTGGCGTGATCAGTACGGGCACTTCTACTTCTGGGTGCCGATCGTCGGTCCGCTGATCGGCGGGCTGCTGGGAGCGGCTCTGTACAAGTTCCTCATCAGCCGGTATCTGCCGACCGCCGAGCCGGAGCCGCCCGGACAGGTTGCGACACCGGACGAGAGCTGATCCGACCCGCAGAACGGGACCAAGAGAGGCGGCAACCCATGGCTGACTTCGTCGGCGCAGTGGACCAGGGAACCACCAGTACCCGTTTCATGATCTTCGACCATGCGGGCAGCGAAGTGGCCAGGCACCAGCTGGAGCACTCCCAGATCCTCCCCCGCTCGGGATGGGTCGAGCACGACCCGGTCGAGATCTGGGAGCGCACCAACTCCGTGATCCAGAACGCCCTGCGGCACGGAAACCTCTCCGCGACCGACCTGGCAGCCATCGGCATCACCAACCAGCGGGAGACGACCGTCGTCTGGGACCCGCGCACCGGCCGCCCCTACTACAACGCCATCGTCTGGCAGGACACCCGTACCGACTCCATCGCCGCCGCGCTGGAGCGCTCGGGCCGGGGTGACGTGATCCGGCGCAAGGCGGGGCTGCCGCCGGCGACCTACTTCTCCGGCGGGAAGATCCAGTGGATCCTGGAGAACGTCGACGGGGTCCGCGAGGCCGCCGAGCAGGGCCACGCCCTCTTCGGCAACACCGACTGCTGGGTGCTGTGGAACCTCACCGGCGGCCCCGACGGCGGCATCCACGCCACCGACGTCACCAACGCCAGCCGCACGATGCTCATGGACCTGGAGACCCTCGACTGGGACGACGAGCTCCTGGGCTTCTTCGGCGTGCCGCGGTCGATGCTGCCGGCCATCAACCCCTCCTCCCACCCCGAGGCGTACGGGCAGGCCCGCACGTCCCGGCCCCTGCGGGCCGCCATCCCCATCACCGGGGTGCTCGGCGACCAGCAGGCGGCCACCGTCGGCCAGGTCTGCTTCGCCCCGGGAGAGGCCAAGAACACCTACGGCACCGGCAACTTCCTGGTGCTCAACACCGGCACGGAACTGGTCCGGTCCCGGCACGGCCTGCTGACCACCGTGGCGTACCAGTTCGCGGGCCAGCCGGCGGTCTACGCCCTCGAAGGCTCCATCGCGGTCACCGGCTCCGCGGTCCAATGGCTGCGCGACCAGCTGAAGATCATCAACGACGCCGCCGAGACCGAACGCCTGGCCGCTACCGTCGAGGACAGCGGCGGCATCTACTTCGTGCCCGCCTTCTCCGGCCTGTTCGCCCCGTACTGGCGCTCCGACGCCCGCGGCGCGATCGTCGGCCTGGCCCGCTACCACGACAACGGCCACCTGGCCCGGGCCACCCTGGAAGCCATCTGCTACCAGAGCCGCGACGTGGTGGAGGCCATGGAGCAGGACTCCGGGGTCCACCTCGACGTGCTCAAGGTGGACGGCGGCGTGACGGCCAACGACCTGTGCATGCAGATCCAGGCCGACGTCCTCGGCGTACCGGTCAGCCGTCCGGTGGTCGCCGAGACGACCGCGCTCGGCGCCGCCTACGCCGCCGGCCTGGCGACGGGCTTCTGGCGGGACACGGACGAACTGCGCACCCACTGGCAGGAGTCCAAGCGCTGGGAGCCCCGGTGGTCCGAGGAGCAGCGGGCCGAAGGCTACGCGGGCTGGAAGAAGGCCGTGGAGCGCACCCTCGACTGGGCCACGGTCGAGTAGCCGCCACGGGTCACCGCCCGGCGTCAGTGCCGGGCGTCCGCGCGGGGGCGTTCCAGGGTGAAGGTGTCCACTGGGGTCAGTTCTCCGTAGGGGCCGTCGAAGGTGTAGTACGTGACGTGCATCCGGGTGCGCCCCGTGCCGCGGGTGCCCGGGTCGACGTCGAAGGCGGCGAAGCCGTGGGCGTGGACGCGGTCCTGGACGGCGCGCCAGGGGGCGTCCTCGGTGAGGTAGACCGGCTTGCGGTGGCGGCCCTCGGGTTCCTTGCTCACGTCGACCACCACGCGGCCCTTGGGTTCCTCGAACAGGTCGTCCTGGGTGGTGGCGAAGTTGCCGCCGCCACCGATGATCATGTGCACGGTGCCCTTGCCGGTGTCGGCGACGTCGGTCGCGCTGGAGACCGGGACCGGGGTGCGGGTGTCGTTCGGCAGGGTGCCGCGGACCGGGAGCGAGCGCTCGTAGTAGTGCTCGTGGCCGCAGAGCACCAGGTCGACCCCGTACGCGTCGAAGAGAGGGCCCCAGGCCTCGCGGACCCCGAGGTCACTGCCGCCGCTGCGGTGGCTGGAGATCATCGGATGGTGCATGAAGACGACGATCCAGTCGACACTTCGGTCGGCGCGCGCCGCCTTCAGCTCCCGTTCCAGCCAGCGGCGTTGGGCACCGTCGGAGTATCCGCGCAGATAGAGGTCGCCGGTGTCCACGATGGCCACGTCGTCGTTGGCGAGGCTGATGAAGCGGACCGCGCCGACGGTGAAGGCGTACCACAGGCCGCGGGTCTCGGGGTCGGTGGCGTTCGTCGCGCCCGGCAGGGTGAAGTAGGTCTGGTAACCCGTCAGGCCCAGGGGGCCGTTGCCCTTCTCGGTCTCGCCGTTGCCGACGCAGGGCATCCAGGGGCGCAGTCGCGCCGAGCGGCTGTTGCCGATGAACCAGTCGGCCCAGGTCGCCACGCGGTCCTCGCCGATGGCGCCGGCCACGCCCGCGTAGCACAGGTCGCCGTTGACCAGGTTGAACAGCGGGCCGACCCGTTCCACCGCGGCCACGATGTCGGCGGAGGCCTCGGTGCCGCCCTGGGTGCTGGTGTGGAGCAGGAAGGGGCCCAGGGGCGGCGGGGTGTCCTTCGTGGGCCACTTGAGGGTCCGGCGCAGGTTGGGCGTGCCCTGGTCGCCGAAGCTGGTGAAGGTGAACGCGGCACGTCCGCGGGGCGCCGTGGTGAACGACCCGGTCTCCTGGGCGGCGCCGTCGTGCCCGGCCGAGTACAGGTAGGTGGTGTCCGGCCGCAGCCCGGTGAGGCGGGCGTGGTGGACGTACACCTCGTGCTGGGAGAGCCCGTCACGGTAGGTACGGGTCTCGGCGTCCACTGCCCTCCCGGCGCCGCCGTCCGGTGACCCGAGGTGCACCCGGGGGCGCCGGACGGACTGGGGGCTGATCCAGGAGACGGTCATCTCGGTGGCGGGATCGGACCCGAACTGCAGGTGCAGCCCGGCCACACCGGGCACCCCGATGCGGCTGGGCGTGCGCTGCAGCAACGGCGACCCCGCGCCCGCCGCCGGCCCGGCGGCCTCGGCACTCCCCGCACCCCCGACGGCGGCGGCCGCCGCACCGGCCGTCGAGCCGGTCAACAAGGTCCTGCGCGCAATGGACATGCAACGCCCGCTCTCTCGTTGGAAGTTGATCGCGTGAACCCTAAGCGCAGCCGGCCGCTCATTCGCCTGCGGGCACCACTTTTGAACGAAAGTTTTCCGGCGCGGGCCGCTGCCATGTGATGCGGGTGGCGCACAGGGTCACGAGGAGGGCCGAGGCGGCGACCGCCGCCATGCCCCAGACGAGGTTGCCGGCGCTCGCGATGAAGCCGATCAGCGCCGGTCCGGCCAGCAGGCCGGTGGTTCCCATGGCGGCGACCAGGGCGAGGGCGTCCGGGCCGCGGCGCGCGGCGGCCACGTAGACGCACGGGGTCACGGCGGCGGCTCCGAGGCCGACGCAGGCGAATCCGATCAGGGTCGCCGTGATCCCGCCCGTCAGCAGCGCGAGCGCCAGCCCCGTGCCGGCGAGGGCGCTTCCGACGCGCACGACGCGTCCGTCGCCCCAGCGGCTGCGCAGGCCGTCCGCGAAGAGGCGGGCGGTCACCATCGTCACGGAGACGACGGCGATGCCCAGCGGTGCGACCTGCTCGGAGGCTCCGGCCACCGAGTCCAGATAGAGCGCCGACCAGTCGTTCATGGCTCCCTCGGTGATGGTCGCGAAGGCCATCGCGGCTCCCATCCACAGGGCCGCGGCGGATGCCACGGCCCTGGACCTGCGGGTCTTCTCCCCGCCGCGGTGGGATTCGTCCGGCAGCAGCCGGGGCCGCGCCCAGGCCAGTGACAGCAGGAGCAGGACGCAGGCGAGCCCGAAGTGGGCCGGCAGGTCCGACGTGAAGGTGGTGACGCCGGAGGCCAGGAGCGAGGCGAGGAGGGCTCCGCCGCTGAACGCCGCGTGCAGGCGTGCCATGGCGGTGCGGCCGTGGGCCGCTTCCAGGGCGGCTCCCTGCGCGTTCATGGCGACGTTCAGACAGCCCACCGCGATCCCGTCGCAGCAGATGACCACCAGAGCGGCGGGGTAGTTCGGGGCCAGCGCGAGGGCGGGCAGGAGCAGCGCCAGGACCGGGGCCGACAGGAGCAGGAGGCGCCGGGAGCCGAGACGTTCCATCAGGACGGTCACGAGCGGGAAGGAGGCCGCCGCGCTCGCCCCGCAGGCCATGAGCAGCAGGCCGAGCCGTGCCTCGGACAGGTCGAGCCGCGCGGTGAGGGCGGGAAGCCGGGACGCCCAGGTGGCGTACTGGAATCCGAGGAGGCAGAACACCGCCGCGATGCCCAGCTGGGCGCGGTGGAACGGGATCGGGTCAGGCGTGGCTGTCGTGTGGGGCTGCGGGCTGCTTCGCACCGTGGTGTCGACCCTCCTTGAGCGTCCTGGACATGTAGACGGCGTTCCCGCCGTAGTGCGGTGGTGGTGTGACCTCGTCGTGGGGGCGATATCCGCGGGCGGCCCAGAAGGTCTCCATGCCGGAGACGGCGACCAGGGAGATCCTCCGGTATCCGGCCGCCCGCGCCGTGCCCGAGAGGTGGTGCAGGAGGGTCCTGCCGTACCCCCTGCCGCGGAGGTCCTCGGCGACGACGATGTCGTGCAGGTGCAGGTTGTGCGAGCGGTGGACGGTACGCTCCGGCCGCAGGAGGTCCGGGCAGCGGTCCGCCGGGTAGGGGAAGGCGAGGACGTATCCGGCCAGTCCCCGGGCGTGGTGGAGGGCGAAGCAGGTGGCCGGCGAGACCCTGCCCCTGGTTTCCAGGGCGGCCCGCCCCTCCGAGAGGCCCCGGGGTCCGTACACCGCGGCCTCCAGCGTCGCGACGGCGTCCCAGTCGGCCGTGGCGATGCCGCGTATCCATGTCTCGGCAGCCATGGGCTACGCCTCCCGGTGGTGCGGGGGGTGGAGCGGTGTGGCCCGGCACGCGTGCACCAGGGCCGCCCACGAGTCGACGAGGTACGCGAAGTCCTCCATGTCCGCGCGCGCCTCGTCCAGGAGGCGCGGGCCTCGCAGCCGCAGGTGTGCGGCGAACTCCGCGTAGGCTCCGCCCACGGTGCCGTAGGAGCGGGTGAGGGTCTCCAGACGCCAGAGGTTCTCCGCGTCGTCGAGGCCGGTGCTCTCCCGGACGAGTCCGGCGACCCGGTCCGCCCGGATCCGGTGGTGCGCGTCGAGGAGCGAGGTGCCCGCCTGCGCCATGCGCTCGTACAGGAACCGGAAGTGGAGCATGGACAGCAGGAACTTGGCGTACCGGGTCTGGTAGGCCGTGAAGCCCGGGCCGGTCTTCCGTTCGTCGGTGTGGTAGTTCACTATGTGCCGGTTGTGCAGGACGCCGGGCAGGCCGGCGTGGTACAGCAGGTGGAAGAGGAAGTAGTCGCTGCCGATGGTGTCGGTTGCCGGGGGCAGCGGGACCCGCTCGTGGACCTCGCGGTGGAAGGCGATGTTGCACATGTCGACCCGCATGGGGTCGACGGGGGCGAGCACCGTGTGGTCATGGGTGAACGGCTCGGTGCCGGCGCCCTTGAACGACTCCTCCACCAGTGCGGCCCGCTCCCGGTCCGACCAGGCGGAGGGCGCCCACAGGCCGACGACCTCGCGGTGGACTTCGGGGGCGCGGCGCTGGAGGTCGGCGAGGTCGACGGACGGTACGCCCACGAAGGAGCCCCCGACCATGGCCACCGGCCGGCCGGCCTGCTCCGCGGTGAGCACGTTCTCGGTGACGGAGGCGGTGGCCTCGCCCGCCCGCTTCCCCAGGAAGGCCAGTTCGTGGCGGATGGGGAAGACGGGCTCGCCGTCGTGCTCCTGGTAGCGGCTGTCGGAGTCCCGGCGGTGCACCGAACGGCAGCCCAGCGCGGCGGCGATGAGGAAGGCGCGGTTGGTGCAGGCACCGTAGGACACCGCGGACGGCAGCATGAGGCCGAGCATCCGGTCGGGCTCGGCGAGGCCGGCCCGGTCGATCGCCGCGCGCAGGAAGGCCTCTTGATCCTCCTCGCCCAGGTGGTGGGCGACCACGCCCGGTGCGTGCCCGGCCGTGCGGACGGCCCGTGCGTGGGCTGCGAACTCGGGCCGGGGGGCGGAGTCGAGGACCAGCAGGTGGACCTCGGCTCCGAAGTGGCGTGCTGCGTGGGCGGCCTCGCGGCCGACGGCCTCGATCGTCTCGGCGCAGGCCCGGTTGGTGGGGAGGGTCAGGCAGATCTTGTCCACGTCGTTCCTTGCGTTCACCGCGCCGGCGTCCGTGCGGCGTCGTTCCAGGACCGGAGCCCCAGCAGCCTGCTGCCGAGGTCGTTCAGGGCGGCCCTGCCGTAGCGGAGGGATTCGTGCCGTGTGGCGTCGCCGACCAGGGTCCCGTTCCAGTCGGGGGTGGCGAGCCGGCGCCAGGACTCGATGCGGGAGTGCCGCAGCCGGGCGTGTTCCTCCAGTGCGGGCATCATGGAGAGGTACTGGACGGCCCTGGCCCGGTCCGCCGAGGTGTTGGGTGCGACGCCGTGTGCCAGGTGTCCGTTGAAGATGAGCAGGTCGCCGGCGGCGAGTTCGGGCCGGATCACGGGGAACTCGGCGCGGTCGATGGCGGGCCTGATCGGATCCCGGTCGGCCGGCTGGGTCGCCCGCCACTGGTCGAACCGTCGGAACAGCTCCGGCGCGCACTGGAAACCTCCGGTCTCCGGGTGCGTGTCGTCGAGCGCGATGATTCCCTGGACCCGCTGGGGCGGCACGCCGAGCGTGCTGTCCACGTCCCAGTGGAGGTCGATGTCGAAGCCCCGGTCGGTCGGTTCGATGAGGGCGCGGTCGCGGTTCTTGACGTTGGGCGGGTTGAGGTTGAGGCGGTCGAGGGTCACCCACAGCTCCTCGCAGTCCCAGACGTCGACGAAGGCGTCGTAGACGCGCTGTGTCTGCCGGCTGTCCCAGATGAACTGGTGGTGGTAGGCCTCGACGAATCCGTAGATGTAGAGGTGCCGGTCCAGTTCCGAACGGAACTCGCGCTCCGGGTACCACCCGTCCGGCCGGCCGGGGTCCAGTCCCTGGAACTCCCACGCGAATTCCAGGAGGCGTCGCGCGGCGTCGGGGGATATGGCGTTCCTGACGATCACGTAGCCGTCGGTCTGCCACGCGGCGAAGTCCTCCTCGGACAGCACCCGTAAGGGGCGGGTCTTGCGCAGGTCCCGCAGCCGGACGGGCGAGAGGTAGGTCTCGCCGTCCGCGCTGAAGTACGGGAGGTCCGAGACGGCGCGGTACAGGTGGCCGGGACGTTCGGGAGGCTCGGGATGGACGGGGTGTTCGAGGGTGTCGGGGGTCGTCATGCCAGGCTCCAGGGTGCGCACGGTCCGGGGTGAGCGGACGGGCCGCTCCCCCGGGGTTCCTCGTGTTCGTTGTCGGTCGCTTCTCGCGGGTGCGGCTCAGACGGCGCCGAGCAGCACCTCGGCCGCGGCGATCCCGGAGACGCGCGTGGCGCCGTGCGTGTGCAGCAGCACGGCCGCGGGTGCGGCGTCCGACGGGACGCCCATCTCGACGACCACCGCGTCGGGGCGGCTGCGCACCAGTCCGTCCAGGGCCCGCTCCATCCAGGAGTGCCGGGCCGCGTCGCGCACCACGACGACCAGGGCGCGTCCCTCGGCGGGGGCCAGCGCCGCCCGGTCGAGGGCGTCACCGTGCGCCAGGTCCGCTTCCCCGAGGCGTACGGAGGTGGTGTCCGGGCGCAGGGCGCGCAGCGGGTCGGCCACGCCCCAGGGGGTGCCGCCGTCGATGGCGAGGTGGGTCGCAGGCGCCAGCTCGACGACGTGGGCGGCACCGGTCAGCGGCAGCGGAGTGCGGGCGCCGGGCCGCTGGTGCACCCGGACCGCGCGGCGGGCCGCCGCCAGTCCGGTGTCGCGGTCCGCGTCCCCCTCCGACGCGGCCTGCGGGAGCCGCCTCGACCAGGCGGCGAACTCGGTGACGCGTCCGGAGGCTTCGCGCAGCCGCTCCTCCGGCAGGACGCCGTCCTGCACGGCACGCGCCAGGGCGTCCGCGAGTGCGGCGGTGGTGGCCTCGTCGGCGCTCTCGCCCCCGACGCAGACCGCGTCCGCTCCGGCGGCGACGGCCTTGACCGTGGCGCCGGTGATTCCGTAGAGGTCGGATACGGCGCCCATCTCGATGCCGTCGGTGATGACCAGGCCGGTGAACCCGAGTTCGTCGCGGAGGAGGCCGCCCACGATCCGGGGGCTGAGGGTGGCGGGCAGCACCTCGTCGTAGGCCGGAATGAGCATGTGGGCGGTCATCACGCTGCGCACGCCCGCCTCGACGGCCGCCCGGAACGGCGGCAGGGCGACGCGGGCGATCGTCTGGGCGTCGGCGTCGAGGCGCGGCAGGCCGTGGTGGGAGTCGACGCTGGTGTCGCCGTGGCCGGGGAAGTGCTTGGCGCAGGCGGCGACGCCGGCGGACTGCAGTCCTTGGATCCAGGCGGCGGTGTGGCGGGCCACGGTCTCGGTGTCCGCGCCGAAGGAACGGACACCGATCACCGGGTTGAGCGGGTTGGAGTTCACGTCGGCGCTCGGCGCGTAGTTCAAGGAGACGCCGGCCGCGCGCAGTTCGCGTCCGAGCCCGTGGGCGACCCGGAAGGTCAGGGCGGGGTCGTCGACGGTGCCCAGGGCGAGGTTGCCGGGCCGGGAGGATCCGGTGTGCCGCTCCAGGCGGGTGACGTCGCCGGCCTCCTCGTCGACGGCGACGATGAGGTCCGGGTTCTCGGCGCGCAACGAGGCGGTGAGCTCGGCGACTTGTTCCAGGCTGTGGATGTTGCGTCCGAACAGGACGACGGAGCTCAGGCCGTCGGCGATCCTGCGGAGCACCCAGTCGGGTGCGGAGGTGCCCACGAAGCCCGGCTGGAGCACGGAGTTGGCGAGGCGGGTGAGTTCGGGGTGGCGGTGGTCCGGCATGGAGGTCCTTGCGGGGAGGGGGGTGGGGAGGTGGTGCGCGCCGGTGCGGCCGGCGGTCCCGCGGGGCGGGTGGTGGGTGGTGGGGGCCCGGAGGACCGGGCCCCCGCGCGGTGCCGGGTGGTGGCGGTCCGCGCTACGGACGCGTGGCCCGTGCGGCGGTGTTCCCGTCCGGCGCCGGGCCGGCGTTGAGGCGTTCCTCCAGCACGGTGTCGGCCCGGCGGCCGGCGACCCGGGCCGGTGTGCCCGTCAGGACGTCGGTGAGCAGGGTCTTGACGGGGTTGGGTGCGGCCTCGACGGTGGGCCAGCGGGGGTCGACCGGGGTGGTGTGCCCGTTGGCCGCGGCCTGCGCCTGTACCCGGACCCCGGGGTCGTCGATCGTCCGGGCGAGGGCGAGCCGGTTGGGGAGCACCCCGTTCGCGGTCGCCAGGCGCTCCTGGCAGGCGGGGCCGGTCAGCAGGGCGACCCAGTCGGCCGCGAGGCCGGGCTGTCGGCCGCGCTGGGCGACGGCCAGGTGCGATCCACCGAGGAAGACGCTGCCGGGGCGGTCCGCCGAGGTGCCGGGGACGGGGAACATGCCCAGCTTGCCGCGCAGTTCGGGGTTGATGCGTTCGGCGTCGGCGAGTTCCCAGGGCAGGCCGATCATCTGGGCGGTCTGCCCCTTCGCCAGCACCTCGTACTGGAAGGGGTGGGCTTCGTCCTGGTCCTTGGGGGCCAGGGAGAACGACTGGAGGGCGCCGTAGTACCTCAGGGCCTCCGCGGCGGGCCGCGTGCTCAGGCCGCCCCGCCACCGGGTGCCGTCGTACTCCGCGATGCGCCCGCCGCGGTCGTGGAGGAGTCCGGAGAGCACGTACCAGTTCTGGCCCGGGAGGTGGATCGCCTGGAACCCGGGCTCCGCCCGGTGGGCGCGTGCGAGGCGTTGGGTGGTGCGCAGCCATTCCTGCTGGTCGCGCGGCTGTGTGAGGCCGGCTTCCGCGAAGAGGTCCTTGCGGTAGATCACCACGCGTGAGGCGGCGTACAGCGGGACGCCGTACTGGCGCCCCTGCCAGTTCCCCGACTCGCGCAGGGAGGGGATCCATTCCCCCGCGCCGAGCCGGTCGGACTGGTCGGAGAGGTCCTTCAGCAGTCCCTTGGCGGCGAAGTAGGGGGTGGTCGTGGTCCCGGTCTCCACGACGTCCGGTGCCTCGTCGGAGTTCAGGGCCGTTTCCAGGCGTTCGTCGATCCCCGGCCATCCCTGCATCCGCACGTTCACGGTGACGCCGGGGTGGTCCTTCTCGAACTCGCCGGTGAGCCACTCCAGTTCCGGCTGGGGGACGGATCCCCACATCAGCCAGACGGTGAGTTCCCGGGCCGGGGAGGGCGCGGCGTTCGCCGCGGCCGCCGGGCTCAGCAGGAGCAGGCCGGCGAGGAGGGCCGCGGCGTGTCGCAGACGTCGTCGCATGTCGTTCCTCTCTTGGGTTCAGGCGGTCGGTTTGCGGGCTTGGAGCACGAGGTACGTCGGGACGGCCCGGCGGGCCGCGCTGGTCCGCCGGTCGCGGAAGTTCTCCGGCCGGGGACGGCCTTCCGACAGTCCGGTCAGCGGCAGCCCGGCCTCGCCGAGGGCCCGCACGTACGTCTCCACGGTGCGGTGGACCTTGCGCACGGAGGCGCCGAGCCACGCGCAGTCGCGCGGGCCCTCGTCGAAGTAGCCGCGCACGCGCATCTCGGACGGCACCCCGTCCTGCCAGTCCCCGTCGTAGGCGCAGGTGACCACGGGGTGTTCCACCGAGATCACCAGGGTTCCGCCGGGGACGAGGCAGCGGTGGACCTCGCGGAGCAGCGCGGGCAGGTCGTCGAGGTAGTGCACGACCATGCGGGCGGTGACGACGTCCCAGACGCCGGGTTCCGCGGACGTCCAGGTGGTGAGGTCGGCCTTCTCCAGCGTGCCCGGGTCCAGGCGGGTGGCCGCCAGGGCGAGCATCCGGGTGCTGCCGTCGACGCCCCGGTACCGGCGTGCCCCGGCGGCCAGGGCGGACGCGCCGAACCGTCCGTCGCCGCAGCCCAGGTCCAGCACGGCCTTGCCGCGCAGGTCCCCGGCGAAGTCCGCGACGTAGGGCTCCTCCAGGGTGGCGTTCCCCTCGTCGGTGGCCGCCCGGGCTTCCTGGTAGCGGGGGAAGACCTGCTCGTCGTCGTAGAAGTCGGGGCCGTAGCCGTAGGTGTCGGGCGTCGTGGACACGCGTCCTCCGTGGCGTCGGGGTGGGCGTCAGTGGGAGACGGGGTGGACGCGGCCGTCGTAGGAGCCGGCGAGGAAGCGACCCGTTCCGGTGTCGTAGGTGAGGGAGGAGATGCCGGCGGTGGTCACCCGGGTCGCGGTCCAGGTGCCGAGGGTCACGTCGTACACGGCGACCAGGCCGTGGTAGGAGCCGGTGGCGACGAACCGCCCGTCGGGGGTCGCGGCGACGGACTTGATCGAGTGGTCGTGCGGCGTGGTGACGACGGTGGGTTCGAAGCCGCGCCACAGCCGCAGCTTGTAGTCACGGCTGACGCTGGCGAAGTCGCCGTCGGGAAGGGCCGCGCAGCCGTTGGCGATGCGGTCGTGGGCGTCGTCGACGTGGTGGAGTTCGGTGAGGGTCTCGACGGAGAACCAGGTGGCGCTGCCGTCGGCGCAGACGGAGAAGATCCGGTCGCCCGACACGGCGACGCCCTTGACGGCGTTGCCGTGGAGCTTGAGGGTCGTCTCGTGCCGGAAGGTGCCGTCCGCCGCCACGGAGAAGACGAGGCCCTCGCCGGTGTAGGCCCCGACGATGACGTGCGGGACGCCGTCGCGTTCGAAGGCGGCGCCGCAGTTGAGGGGCGAGCGGTGCTGGTGGAGCACCTCGCCGGTCATGGCGTCGAAGACCTTGCCCATCTGGCCGCCGGTGACGACGCGGCCGCCGACGGGGGTGAGGAAGTTGCACAGGCTGCCGGTCTCGCTGTGCGGGGTGCCGTCGACCCACAGCACTCCGGCGTCGCCGATGGTCAGGGTGCGGCCCCCGTCCACGTGCACCGCGTTCACGCACGGGGTGCCTTCGATGCCGTCGAGGTCCCATTCCTCCGCCGCGATGCGGTAGGTGGCGTAGGAGGACCCGAAGGTGGCGAAGGCCAGGGTGTCGCTGTCGAGGAAGGCGCAGGACCGCGGCCAGACCTCCGGCGGCAGCGAGGACGTGGCCACGGGGGCGAGCTGTCCGGAGGTGTCCCAGACGCGCAGCGTGCGGTCGTAGCTGAGGCTGACCAGCAGTTCCCGGTCGGCGTTGTACACGAGCCGCTTGATGCCCGCCTCGTGGGCCGGGTGGGTGGTCGTGGTGCCGTCGGTGATGGCGATGATCTCGCCCTCGTCGTTGCCCGCGTAGATGGCGCCGGAGCGGGTGATGGCGACCGTGTCGGTCTCCACTCCGTCGAGGTCGATCTCGGCGAGCATGCCGCCCGTCTCCAGGGACCACCGCTTGATGGTGCCGTCGTCGCTGGAGGAGACCAGCTCGTCCGTGCCGGTGACCCACTCCACGGAGATGACGTCCGCCGTGTGGCCGGTGAAGGTGGCCCGGAGCACGCCGGCGAAGTCGAAGACCCGCACGTGGTGGTCGCGTGAGGCGGTGGCGATCAGCTGCTTGGAGGGGTGGAAGACGGACATCTCGACGTCGTCCTTGTGGTCGGCGAGTACGGCGACCAGCCGGAGGTCGGGGACCGACCACAGGCGGGCCGAGTAGTCGCTGGAGGAGCTGACCAGGTGGCGGCCGTCGGGGCTGAACGCCGTCTGGTTGCTCAGGTGGTCGTGGGTGGCCCGGGCGAGGGCCTGCTTGCCGGCGGCGTCCCAGAGGATGAGCTGGTTGTCGTAGCCGGCGGTGGCGACGTACCGGGTGCCGTAGGCGGCGACGCCGCTGATGGGGCCGTAGTGACGGATCACGTGAATGTCTCCCTCGGTATGCGGAGTTGGACTGATGAAGGCAGAAGGGTGCTCGGAGGGTGTCCGGTGCGTGGGCGCCGGCGGTCAGGCGTCGGCGGACCGGGGGCGCGGACTGCCGAGCCGGTGGGGCGCCAGGCCGCCGGTGAACCGATAGCCGAGGCCGCCCAGGGCCACGAGGCAGGCGAGCACCGCCCACAGGAGCGCGGCCTGCCGCTCGATCAGCGCCCCGACGAGCGCGGGCCCGGTCGTCGCGGACACCGTCCAGGTGAGGTTGAACAGGGACAGGAAGCGGCCGCGGGCCCCTGGCGGGCCGAGGGTCGCGGAGAGCGCCACGATCGCCGGAGTGGCGGTCATCTGCCCGGTGGTGAAGAGGAGCACGGCGCCCAGCACGAGTGCGATGGAGACCGCTCCGCCGGTGAGCGGAAGGAGGGCGAGCAGGCCCACGGCGGCGAGTATCAGCACCGCCGCCCGGGAGATCACGCGGCTGCGGGCGATGGTCCCGAGCCGGGCGGTCAGGGTGGACTGCGCGGCGACGATGAGGAGCGCGTTGACGGTGAGCGCGGTCGACGGCAGCCACGCCGGCAGGTCCTGCACCTCGACGAGGTAGACCGGGAGGATGAGGGTGGGAATGAGCCAGCCGAAGGCGAGCGCGGTCTGGGAGGCGAGGACGCAGAGCAGGATCCGGTCGGCGAAGACGGCCCTCCAGCCGGACCGGCCCGGTGCCGGCTGCGGCTCCGGAGCCTGCGCCCGGTCCGGTCCCGGTGGCGCCGCCGCCTCGTCGTCCGGTGCCGGCCGCATCGGCTTCGCCGGTCGTACGGGCTTCCAGAACAGCAGGGCGGTCAGCACGCTGGTGGAGGCGTTGATGACGACGATCAGCACCGCGGCGCCGGACCAGCCGCCGGCCAGCAGCAGGCCGCCGGCGACCCCGCCGACGGCCACGCTGGCGTTCTTGCCCGCCGCCGTGAACGCGTACCACCGGTCGAGCTCGGCGCCCTCGGCGAGGTCGGCGACGAAGGCCGGCCAGGCGGCCCAGTACATGCGGTCCGCGCTCAGGACCACGAGCATGCTCGCCACCAGGGCGGGGAGCGAGTCGACCAGGAGGTAGCAGAGGTAACCCGCGGCGGCGAGCAGGTTGTTGGAGATCAGCGACACCCGGGGGCCCCACCGGTCGACCGCCATGCCCGCGACCGGGGTCAACGGTATGGACAGCAGCGTCGCCACGCTGGTCCCCAGCCCCACCTGTGCCACCGTCAGGTCGGTGGTCATCAGGAAGAACAGGAAGGACAGCGGGGTGAACATGCCCGCGCCGAAGGTGTCCAGCGCCGTGGCGGCGACGATCCTGCCCTGGCCCGACAGGTCGGGAACCCCCAGGGCGCGGCGCCACCGCGCGGGCGCGGCGGGCGCCGCCGGCGTCGGCCGGCTCACGCCGGTGCCACCTCGGTCAGGGCGATGCGGTGGCCGGCGTGCAGGACCTTGGCCTCGATGTACCGCCGGTTTCCGGAACCGAGGAACACGCCGGTGCTCACCGATTCGTGGACCGTGATGCCGGAGGCCGCCAACTGGGCCGCCTTGTCGGGGTTGTTGCTGAGGAGGCGGATGCCGTCGACGCCGAGCGCCCGGAGCATCTGCGCGGCGACCCGGTAGTCGCGCTCGTCGTCCGCGAAGCTCAGCCGGCGGTTGGCCTCGAAGGTGTCGAGCCCCTGGTCCTGGAGGACGTAGGCGTCCAGCTTGTTGTAGAGGCCGATGCCGCGCCCCTCCTGCCGGAGGTAGAGCAGGATGCCGCCCTCGGCCAGCCGGTCGGTGGCTTCCCGGAGTTGGGGTCCGCAGTCGCAGCGGCCCGAGCCGAACACGTCGCCGGTGAGGCACTCGGAGTGCAGGCGCACCAGGGGCACGGGGGCCGGCTCCTCGCCGAAGACGAGCGCGAGGTGTTCGCGGCCGTCGACCAGCCCGGAGAAGGTGATCATGCGGGCCGTCAGCGTACGTCCGCCCGCCTCGATCGGGACGGGGACCTCCGCGCGGATCTCGCAGCGGGGGACGTCGGATTCGGGGGTTTCGTCAAAGGCGATGGCCATCAGTGTTCAACACCCTTCATGCGGTTCGTGCGGTGTGGTTCCGTGGGGGTATGCGGCGGCCGGGCCGCGCCTCGGGCACGGGGACGGGACCCGTGACCGGGGCCGGGTGGCGGGCTCGGCGCGGTGGGTTCAGGTGGAGAGGGCGAGTTGGGGCTGTCGCCAGATGTGCCGGGCCGCGGGCAGGCCGGCCAGCCGCTCGCCCGGGAGGGCGGGCACCGGCCCGTGGGTGCGCCGGTCGTCCCGTCCGGCCGCGAAGGCCTGCTCGGCGAGGCCGGTGAGGCGGGCCACCCGCTGTTCGATCCACAGCCGGTGGTCGGGGTTGCCGGCCGTGCCGCCGAGGATCCAGCTGCGCAGGGAGACGCGGATCAGGGCGGGAGACGGCGGCCGGCCGGCGGGCGGGGTGTGCAGGCCCAGCAGGTAGCCGCCGTGCCAGATCTCCTCGCACAGCCACAGCAGTCCGTCCGGTACGCGCAGTCCCGACAGGCCGGCCCGGGCCCGCGTCCACAGCTCCTGTGCGCGCTCGGCGGCGGGTGTGCCGCGCAGGTACGCCTCGCGGGAGAGGAACAGCGGCTCGGCGTCCGGGCCGTCCGGTGCGGTGAGGACCACGTGGGCGTGGCCGTGCGGGCGGTGGACGAGCACCGGCGGGGGTTCCGCCAGGGTGCCGCCGGCGTCCGGACGGCCGCCGGCCGCGTCCTGGACGTCGTCGGCGAAGCAGGCCGAATGCCGGGGCCCGAAGCGGTCGTTGCCCATGATGCTGGGTGCTCCGACGTGCTCCACCAGGTGCGGGACCGAGATCAGCACCCCGCGGCCCCGTGCGGCCAGCTCGCGGGCCACCACCACGTCGTCGGGTTCCGGCTCGGCGTCCTCCTCGGGCACCGCGGAGAGCAGCGCCGCCACGTCGTGCCGGGGCAGGAGCAGCGCCAGGGTGGGGACCCACTCCCCGGGTACGGCGGGCACCCAGGAGGCGCCCTGGAGGGCGGCGGCACGGGTCGCGGCCCCGTTCCACGAGTTCCAGTTCGCGTAGAAGGCGAGCGGCGCGTCCGGGTGCTCCGCGACGGCCGCCTCCACGCGTCGGACGAAGTCCCGGCAGGGCTCGACGTCGTCCTGGAGGACGAGGTGGTGGGTGGCTCCGGCGCCGATCCGGGCCCAGGCCGCGCGGGCGGTGCGCAGGGTGGTCGGCGGCCCGTGCGGGTCGGGGTCGACCGCGATCGCGGCCTCCCAGGGGCGCAGGGCGTCCGCGAGCCGGCCGGCCTCGGCCAGGCGCCGGGGATGGGCCATGATCGCGGCGCTGATCACGGGCGCGCGCCCGGTGCCGGGGCTCATCGGGACGCCCCTTCCCCATGTTCCGGGGCGGTGGGCGCGGCGTCGGCGGTCTCGCGGACGCTGTGCCAGCCCCGGTCGCCCCGCGCCCATTCCCACCCGGCGCGGTAGACGGCCAGGGCGCCGACCAGATGCCAGGGCACGACCAGGGCCCAGGCCAGGCCGTCGACCCGGTCGCGGTACTCGGGGCTGCGGCGGGCTCCCAGGACGCAGGCCACGTCCGCCAGCACCACGGCGGCGGCCGCCTTGCGCGCCCGGGGCGAGACGACGGCGGCGGCGAGGAGGGCGGGCATCACGGCCCTGGCCGCCATGCTGCCCACCGTGACCGCCCCCAGCAGGCGCCCGCGCGGGGAGAGTTCGGGCCAGTTCACCGCCACGGCCCGCAGCTGTCCGCGGGCCCACCGGGCGCGCTGGCGCAGGGCCGCTGCGGGCCGGTCGGTCGAGCTGACGCGCGACGGCTGCCGCAGGAAGCCGGTGGCGGCGCCCTCGCTCATCAGCCGCAGGGACCAGTGGTAGGACTCCTCGACGTCGTCCTCGCGGATGGGGCGCACCCGGTCCCAGGTGGCGCTCCAGGCGTAGACCGAACTCCCCGCGACGACGTGGACGCCGGCGGCCCGGGCCAGTCCCCGCACCGAGGCGTGCCACACGGTGTCCTCGGCGGTCTTCACGCGTGAGGTCAGCCGAGGGCCGGGCTCGCCGACCTCCTCGGCCTGGACGAGCGCGTAGCCCTGCTCCAGGGCCCACACGGCTTCCGTGGGCTGGCCGGGATCGGGTACGACGTCGGCGTCGACGACGGCGACGACCTCGCCCTCCGCGTGCGGGAAGGCGTGGTTCAGGGCGGCACCCTTGGGCCGCATGCCCGGCAGGCGCAGGATCCGCCAGTCCAGTTCCGGGCGGCCTGCGGCGGCCCGCGCGTTCTCGGCCTGCTCCGCCTCCCGTGCGTGCTCCGGGCCGTCGGCGACGAGCCACAGCACCTGGAGCAGTTCCGCGGGGTAATCCAGTGCGGCCACGGCCCGCGCCGAGCGGGCCAGCGTCGCCTCCGTCTCACGGTGGAACGGCATCAGGAGGGTGAGGCGGCGGGTGGGCCGCCAGTCACGCGGGGGCGGGGGCGCGGCGTACGGGCGTAACGGCCAGGTGGGGACCAGGATGTCGGTCATCGGAGCCTCGACACGGACAGCGGCGAGGATAAACGTTTACTCTTGTTCGCTCTTGACCGAGACAAGATGATTCCTCCGTAAATGACTGTCAGATTCCGGCTGTAGGTTGGTCCGACGGTGCACCGGATCCGCTCCGGTGGAGGGCTCCGCAGAGGGCGGACACGCAGATCGACTGGCCGTCGAAACCGGTTGGCTCCAAGATCGACGGCACGCATTGGACTGTACCAATGGCCCGGCGTCTGGCCAACCCTGTTCTTCGGGCCGTGCAGCCGCCCCGTTCCCCCTCGCATCCCCACCTCGCACCCGCTTCGAGGAGCCTTCCCATGCCCCGTCCTTACGTCCTGCTCTCGGCCGCCGTCTCCCTGGACGGCTGTCTCGACACCCCGCCCGGGCAGCCGCGCCTGCTGCTCTCCAACGAGGAGGACTTCGACCGCGTCGACTCCGTGCGCGCCTCCTGCGACGCGGTCCTCCTGGGAGCCGGCACGCTGCGCGCCGACGATCCCCGGGTTCAGGTGGCCTCCCCCGACCGGCGGGCGGCCCGCGTCGCCGCCGGACTCCCCCCGCACCCGGCGAAAGCCACCGTCACGCGCAGCGGCGACCTCGACCCGCGCCGGCGGTTCTGGCACCACGGGGGCGCCAAGGTCGTCTACGCGGTGGGCCGCGCCGCCCGGGACAGGGCCGCGGCGGCCCTCGGCGACCTGGCGACGGTCCACCAGGTGGCGGAGGACGACGTATGGCCGCAGGTCCTCGACCACCTGCACGGCCTCGGCGTGCGCCGGCTGATGGTCGAAGGCGGTGGCCGGATCCACACGCAGTTCCTGCGCCAGGGGCTGGCGGACGAGCTCCAGCTCGTCATCGCCCCGGTCATCGTGGGCCGGCCGGACGCACCCCGGATGTTCGGAACCGGGGACTACCCGGGCGGCCCGGAGCACCGGCTGACGCTCGCCGGGACCGAGAGGATCGGTGACGTCACCCTGCTGCGCTACGCCACCCACCGCCGCCCGGGAGCCGGGGCGCGGGCCACCGCCGCCGACGCGGCCTGGCTCGGGGAGGCCTGCGCGCTCGCGGCGGCCTGCCCGCCCTCCACCACGGCCTTCTCCGTCGGGGCGATCGTCGTCGCCGCCGACGGCAGCGAGCTCGCGCGGGGCCACTCCCGCGAAGGGGGCGATGCGCACGTCCACGCGGAGCAGGCCGCGCTCGCCAAGGTGCGCGGCAAT
Source organism: Streptomyces sp. NPDC029216 (assembly GCF_040648015.1). NCBI lineage: Bacteria > Bacillati > Actinomycetota > Actinomycetes > Kitasatosporales > Streptomycetaceae > Streptomyces > Streptomyces sp. NPDC029216. The sequence continues at coordinate 33,080 of NZ_JBEZWL010000049.1, forward strand.
CCCGGCCTGGCCGGTGCCACCGTCTACAGCAGCCTGGAGCCCTGCGGACAGCGCGCCTCGTACCCGCACCCCTGCGCGGAACTGATCGCCGAGGCCGGGATCCGGCGCGTGGTCACGGCCTGGCGGGAGCCCGACACCTTCGTGCCGGGCGCGAACGGCACCGAGAGGCTCCGGGCGCGGGGCATCACGGTGGTGGAGGCGCCGGAGTACGCGGAGGCGGCCCGGTCGGCCAACGCGCACCTGTCACCCGGTAAGTGACGCGGGGACGGCACGCCGATCGTCCACCTCGGCCCAGGCCGAGGTGGTGCCGTCGCGGTGCAGCGGGCCGAGCGCGTGGGCCGGCAGGGCCCGCCCGACGCCGTGGCGCCGGCGGGCGGCCCGCACGGCGACGAACGCCGTGGTCAGTTGAGCTGGCGGCGGACCAGTTCACGGAAGGGGCCCGCCGGGTCCGCGAGGAGTTCGGCCGGTGGGCCCTGCTGGGCGATGCGGCCGGACGACATGACGATCACCCGGTCCGCGTCCATGACGGTGGAGAGCCGGTGGGCTATGACCACGCGGGTGCAGCGAAGGGCGCGGGTGGAGTCGGTCACGACGCGTTGGGCCTCGTTGTCCAGGGCGCTGGTGGCCTCGTCCAGGAAGATGACGCGCGGCTTGCGGATGAGGGCCTGGGCGATCATCAGGCGCTGGCGCTGGCCGCCCGAGACGGTGCCGCCGCCGTCGGAGAGCATCGTGTGCATGCCCATCGGCATGGCCTTGATGTCCTCCGCCAGGCCCGCCATGGCGGCGGCCTCCCACGCTTCCTCCAGCGAGTACGTCTCGGCGCCGCTGATGCAGTCGAGGATCGAGCCGGAGAAGGGCTGGGCGTTCTGCAGGACGACCCCGCACTGGCGGCGGACGGCCGCCTGGTCGAGGGTCGCCAGGTCCTGGCCGTCGTACAGGACGCTGCCTGCGGTCGGCCGGTCGAAGCCGATCAGCAGGCGCAGCAGGGTGGATTTGCCGCAGCCGCTGGCTCCGACGATCGCGACGAACTCGCCCTGCCGGATCCGGAGCGACACGTCGTCGAGGGCCAGGGGGCCGTCGGCGGTGTAGCGGTAGGAAAGGTTCTTCACCTCGATGGCGCCGGTCAGCTCACCGGGCGGAGTGGAGGACCCCCGGACCTCGGGGGGCTCCGCGAGGAGCGGCTTGATCTGTTCGAACATCGGCTGTACGGCGGCCGCGGAGAGGAGCGCGCCGGTCAGCTGGGTGACCGCGGACAGCATCATCGTCACGGCGGTGCTGAAGGTGAGGAATTCACTGGCGGACATACCGCCCCGGGCCGGCCCGGCCACCAGCATGAACATCACGAGGGTGCACAGCGGCAGACAGACCGCGTTGAGCACGGTGACGGCGTTCTTGATCCGGCCGATGCGCTGCTGGAGCTCGCGGGTGCGCGCGAACTCCTTCGCCCAGGCGGCGTAGGCGAAGCTCTCGGCCATCGCCACGCGCAGCTTGGGCAGCCCGCGCAGGGTCTGGAACGCCTGGTTGTCGAGCCTGTGCCCGAGCTCGATCAGCTGTCGCTGGTAGCGCAGCTGCCACAGCCCCAGGCCCAGGAACACGGCGGCGATGACGAGCAGCATGGCGATCGCCACCAGCGCCAGCGGCACGCTGAACACGAGGAGCAGTACGAGGTTCATCGCGGCGACGGCACCGGCCTGCACGGACACCGAGCCGATGCCGGACAGGGCGCTGCGGATGGCGCCGATGCCCAGGGCGGCGCCGGCCAGTTCGCCGGTGGAGCGGCCGGCGAAGAAGGTCACCGGCAGCCGCAGCAGCCGGTCCCATACGGCGGGCTGCAGGGTGGCCTCGATACGGCCCTCCATGCGCAGGACGGAGACGTTCTGCAGCAGCATGAAGGCGGCCGAGACGAGGCTGGTCGCGATGAGCGCCAGCGCGCTCTGCACGATGAGGCTGTCCTCGGCGCGGGGTACGTACTCGCCGAGCACCTTTCCGGTGGCCAGGGGTACGAGGGCTCCCAGGCCGACCGCGACCAGCCCGCCCAGGAGCAGGCCGCGCAGCTCCCGGCCGGTGCCGCGCAGGCTGAAGCGCAGCAGCCGCCGCAGGCTCGGTTCCCCGTCGGGCAGCGGACGGTAGAACATGACGGCGCGCGCTTCGAAGGCGGACGCGGTGTCCTTGTCCACGCGCTCCCGCGTCCCGCGGGCCGGGTCGACGGCCTCGTAGCCGCCGCGCCGCCACAGCAGGGCCACCGGGGTCCCGTCCGCCTCGCGCCGGCCGACCAGGGGCCCGCTGTCCTCCCGCCACCACCGGCCGCTCAGCCGGACCGTACGGGTGCGGATCCGCGAGGCGAGCGCGAGGCGCTCGACGGGATCGGTGCGTCCGGAGCCGGAGGCGGCGGAGCCCGTCGCACGCCCCTCGGACAGGGCGATGCCGGCCGTGGCGGCGACCAGGCGGCACACGGCGAACGTCGCGTCGTCGCTCGCGCCGCGCCGCGGACCGCGGCCCGAGCGGCCGATGGACGCCAGCAGCGTGCGGTCGGCGCGGGTACGGGCGGCCTCGCCGGCCCGGATACCGGCCGCCGCGCGGTCCTCGTGGGCGCGTTCGAGCTGCTCGATCCAGTCGCCGAGGGCGTACAGCAGCCGGTGCTGCTGCTCGACCATGCCCTGCCACAGCGTCGCGTCGAGGAGGAGGGCGCCGGTGGCGTCGTACCCCTCGTACGCGGCGCCGTACGCCACGCTGCCCGGGCTGATCGGGATCCACAGGATGTCGTCGTCGGTCCCGCCCCCGGAGGCGCCGGCCCGGTTTTCCAGCGGTGCCTGGTAGAGCACGCGCAGGCCACGGCCGACGCCGAGCGCGAAGGCGTACTCAAGGGGGCTCAGCGGCGCGGCGTCGTAGGGTGCGCCGTACTGGCCCTGGTCGTACGCCCACGGGTCGGCGTACGGCGTGCTGCGCAGCTCGTGGAGCTCGATGCGGTGCAGCCGGCAGCCGTGCAGGGGGCGGCCCACCAGCGTGTGTCCGGGGCCCTCGGCCGGGCCCAGCAGCAGGGTGCCCGCCTCCAGCCGGCCCAGGAAGTGCCAGTGTCCGGCCTGGGCAGCGTCGACGGCGAACAGGTCCAGGTCGCCCTCGACGACGAGCCACAGGACGAGCGGCCCCTCCAGGGACAGACTGCGCACACCGGCGCAGTCGACGGCCGCGCCGAGTCCGCCCAGGGCCGCCACGACCGGGTCCGGGGCGAGGACGGGTACCGGATGGGCGTGGGCCGGGTACGGGGTCGGGGACGGGGTTGCCACCTCAGTGCTCCTTGACCAGTTCGGCGTACGGGCCGCGCGCGGCCAGCAGCTGTTCGTGCCGCCCGCGTTCGACGACCGTCCCCCGGTCGAGTACGAGGATCTCGTCGCTGTCGCGCACCGTGCTCAGCCGGTGGGCGATGACCACGCACGCACAGCCGCGTCGCCGCAGGTTGTCCATGACGGTCTGCTCGGTCGCCGCGTCCAGGGCGCTGGTCACCTCGTCCAGGACCATGACGCTGGGGCGGCGCACCAGGGCCCGGGCGATCTCCAGGCGCTGGCGCTGGCCGCCGGAGAAGTTCCGGCCGTCCTGCTCCACCCGGCTGTGGATGCCGCCGGGGCGCCGCGCGACGACCTCGTACACGGCCGCGTCCTCCAGGGCGGCGATCACGGCCTCGTCCGGGATGGAGGGGTCCCAGAGGGCGACGTTGTCGCGGACCGTGCCCTCGAAGAGGAAGACGTCCTGGTCGACGAAGGAGACCGACGCGGCCAGCGCGCCGCGCGGGATGTCCTCCAGGCGCATGCCGTCGATGCGGATCGTGCCCTCCCAGGGGGTGTACAGGCCGGATATGAGCCGGGAGACGGTGGACTTGCCGCTGCCGGAGCCGCCGACGAGCGCGACCTGCCGGCCGGGGCCGACCGACAGGGAGAATCCCTTCAGGAGCGGGGCGTCCAGCGGGCTGTATCCGAAGGTGATGCCCTCCAGTTCCACCCGGCCGTGGAGGCGGCGCGTCGCGGCGGGGGGCTCACGGCGGGTGTAGAGCGGGTCGACGGGGAAGTTCTCGACGTCATTGAGGCGGGCGACGTCGGCCGCGAAGTCCTGGATCCGTCCGGCCACGCCGTTCAGCCGGGTGATCGGCGCGGTGAAGCTCGTCACGAGTGCCTGGAAGGCGACGAGCAGGCCGACCGAGAGGTGTCCCTCCACCGCCCGCAGGCCGCCGATCATCAGGATCAGCGCGCTGTTGAGCGCCGCCAGCGTGGGCGCGACGACCGCCAGCCACGCGCTGGGCATGCCGAGGCGCTGCTGCACGTCGAGGGTGACGGCGTGCCGGCCGGCCCAGCGGCGGAAGAAGCCGTCTTCGCCGCCGGTGGCCTTCATCGTTTCGATGAGCTGGAGACCGCTGTAGGAGGTGTTGGTGAGCCGGGCGTTCTCGGCGCGCAGCTTCTGGGTGCCGGTGGCCCGTACGCGGATGACGATGCGCATGGCCACGAGATTGAGCAGTGCGACGCCGATACCGACGACGGTGAGCTGCGGATCGTACGTCCACAGCAGCACCGCGTAGAGGACCACGACCACCGCGTCCACACCGGCTGCGGCGAGGTCCCTGGCCAGGGTCTCGGCGACCGCGTCGTTGGACTGCAGGCGCCGGACCAGGTCGGCCGGGCCGCGCTGGGAGAAGAAGGCGACGGGAAGCCTGAGGAGGTGCCGTAGGAAGCGGGCGCTGCCGAGGGTGGAGGAGATGATGCGCCCGCGCAGCAGGTTGGCCTGCTGGAGGCCGGTGAGCACGGCCGTCAGGAGCAGGGTGACCGCCATCGACGCGAAGAGCACGCCCAGGAGCGAGGTCTGTTCACCGATCAGGAACATGTCGATGTACGTACGGCTCAGCGCGGGCACCGCCGCGCCGACGACCACCAGCAGGAGGCTGGAGAGCACGGCCGCGAGCAGGGTGCCCGAGGTGCCGCGCAGGCGGGCCGGCAGGGCGTCCAGGACGCCGGGCTTGCGGCCGGTGCGGCGGAAGCCGGGGCCCGGTTCGAAGGTGAGGACGACGCCGGTGAAGGCGGTGTCGAACTCCTCCATGGGAACGAAACGCCGGCCCTTGGCCGGGTCGTTGATGTGGACGCCCCGGCGGCCGAAGCGGCGGCCCATGCCCTCGTAGACCACGTAGTGGTTGAACTCCCAGAAGAGGACGGCCGGGGGCCGCACCCCGGCGAGCGCGGCCAGGTCCATCTGCATGCCCTTGGCCGCGAGCCCGTAACCCCGGGCCGCCTTGAGGAGGTTGCTCGCACGGGAGCCGTCGCGGGAGACCCCGCAGGAGACCCGCAGCTCTTCCAGGGGGACGAAGCGGCCGTAGTGGCCGAGCACCATGGCCAGCGCGGCCGCGCCGCATTCCACTGCCTCCATCTGGAGCACGGTGGGGGTGCGTACGGTCCGGGGCGTGCGGCCTCGCGGGGCGTTCACGGGACGGCGGCGCGAGGAGCGGCGGCCGGCGTCGCCCCGCCGCTGCGGGGCCGTCACGGCAGCAGCCAGTCGATGGGGCGCTGCGCGGGGAGGTGGACGGCGCCGGTGACCGGCGTCGTGGAGTCGACCGGGTACGGGGGGCCGTCCTGGGAGGACCACCGGTAGCCGGACGTGGTCGCGGAGGAACGTTCGAGCCGCACGACCACGGCGACCGGGTTGCCCTGCCGGGTGAACTGTGCGGCGAGCCGGGCGTCGCCGAGGAAGCCGCCGATCTGCGCCGCCGTCTGGGGGGCCCGGCCGACCGTCTGGACGCGGCCGCGGAGCACCCCGTACCGGGGCTGGGGAACGGACTGGACGGTGAGGTCGACGGGGGCGCCCACCGTGATGGCCGCGCCGCTCGGGCCGGAGACGTAGAGCAGGGCGGTCAGCGGCTCGGCGGGGTTCTTCACGCGTTCCACCGTCGCGACGTCCGCGCCGGTCGTGAGGACCGAACCGGTCTTGGCGGCCAGCGTCGTCACCCGCCCGCCCGCCACCAGGCGTACGACCTGCTCGCCGCGGTCCGTCGCGACCCGGAGCAGGGGCGCGCCGGAGGCCAGCAACTGGCCCTCTTTGGCCAGGGCTTCGATGACCTGTCCCGCGTACGGGCTTTGCAGCAGGTAACTGCCCTCGGGGTGGGTGAGGATTCCGGGTGCGCTCAACTTGGCGGACACGGTTCCGGCGCACGCCCAGGTACTCGCGGCGGCCATGACGACCACGGTGACGGCCAGCACGAGCAGGCCCTGCGGGCGTGCGAAGCGTACGGGCAGATCGAGTTCTTCGGGCGATTGCAGCTTGGAAAGCGCCTTTTGGCGGAACTGCACGGACTATTCCTTCGACTGCGCGGCCGCCGTGAACCCCGGAACGGCTGCGTTCCGGGGTTCACGGGCGACAGCTGGCCGTACTCAGAGACCGGCGACGCCGACCTGCACGCCGGCGATGCCGGTGACCTGGCCGGGCAGGGCCGTGGCGGCCTGGACGGTGTCCAGGGAGGTCACGACGCCCAGCACGGTCTGGACGTCGCCGAGGACGGCACCGGCGAGACCACCGGAAATGGCCACACCGCCGGCAACGGCGTCCAGTTCGGTGTCGGCGATCTCGCGGGTCTCGATGTCGTTACGCATGGTGGCGCACCTTTCATTCATTCGAATATTCGTCAATTGCCGTGGTCCGGGCGGGAAAAGCGGTTACGGACACTCCCGCAGAGCAGCCCGGCGCAAACCGAGCAGCGCTTCCGGGAACCGCGGCGGTGGGCAGATGTAAGCACGCGAACGAGTGGCCGGGCCAACTGCGTTGACGCCCCATCCCGCCCGGGACGTGAACTCGGGCGGAGGACCTCCTCATTCATTCGCCGGATCGTCGCAACCCCTTCACAAGATCGAGTAACGAATACGCGAGGTCCGCGACCCTCACTCGACATAAGGGGACACACGACCACCAAACGCCTGGGGCATTACGGGCATATCGCCGCGCGAGGCGAGCAGGGGCACCCTGCCGGTCGCAGCTGTGAAGATTTGCGGAAGTACCGCACCGTGACGGCTTGGCGGGCGGTGGTTGTGCTCGGCGCTACTCGGGGTCGCCGCACAGGTACGTGCCCATGAGATGGGCACCTGCGCTCGGGTCGCCCACGGTGCTTCTCACGGTGAGCCAGATCCTTTGCGATCCGTCCGGGCAGCTGCTCGACGTGGTCCCCACCACACTCGCCGGACCGGTGCGTACCTTGTACTGGCTGGCGCCGGACCAGCAGGGCACCTTCACCAGCACCCCCTCGGCGTCCTCCCGTACCCCCGTCGCCTCCGGATTCCCCTTCTCCCGAGTGTCGCGGTACACGCAGTCACCGGCCTGGACCGACGAGGCGGAGCCACCGTTCAGAGCGTGGCTGACCCAGCCGGAGAAGCCCGAGTGGTCTCGGCGGCACTCCGTCGCCGAGGAGGTGCAGCACCTCGCCTTCCTGGCGGACGGTTACCTTCACGGCGCGGCCGGCCGCCAGTTGCAGCACGCGTGACACGGTGGCGTGCCCCTGCGCCTTCACCCGCATGGTGCGGGCGGCGGTGGGTTCGACGTTGTGGATGGCTGTGGTCGCGGTGTCGACGCTGCCGAGGGCCTCCGTGCCGAGGTGGATCCGGACCGGGCCGGCGGTCTCGTTGGTGACCACGAGCACCGCCTTCTCGGAGCCCTCGTCCTCGTCGGGCTCCTCCGGCGGTGTGACGGCCTCCGTGGGGGCGTAGGGCGCCTGCGGCTTCGCCGCCTCCCGCAGCAGGGTCAGCGCCCGGTCGATCGTCGGGCGGGCCTGCGGGTCCTTCGCCAGCAGGGTGGCGATCAGGGACTGCAGGGCGCCCGCGCGCCGCATCGGCGGGGCCGGCTCGTACTTCACCGCGTGGGCGGAGGCCAGCCAGGAGTCCCGCAGGAACGGTGAAACGCCCTCCACCGCCTCGTACAGGGTCGCGCCCAGCGAAAACAGGTCGCTGCTCGCCCTCCCGGGCTTGCCGTCGGCCCGCTCCGGCGCGAGGTAGGGCGCGGAGCCGACGACGACCCCGGTCGAGGTGATCCCGGTGCCGGTCTCGGGCGCGGCGATGCCGAAGTCGGCGAGCAGGATGTGACCGTCGTCGGAGAGCATGACGTTGGCGGGCTTGACGTCCCGGTGCACGATGCCCAGCCGGTGTGCGGCGGCCAGCGCGTGCAGCAGCGCCTCGGCGACCCGCTGCACCTCCGGTACCTCCAACGGCCCTTGCTGAAGCCGCTGCTGGAGAGTACCCCCGGAAACCAGCTGCATCACGATCCAGGGGATGTCGTGCTCGACGACCACGTCGTGGACGGTCACGATGTTCGGGTGGTCGCGCAGCCTGACCGCACTGAGCGCCTCCAACTCGGCCCGCTTGACGAGCGCGGCCCGCTGCTCGGGCGGCATCGGCCCGATCAGCCACAGCTCCTTGAGCGCCACCTCGGCCTGGAGCCGGCTGTCGTACGCCTTCCAGACGCGGCCCATGCCACCCGAGGCGATCAACTGGACCAACTCGTAACGACCCCCGACGATGTCGCCGGCTCGTGCCCCCTCTGCCACTCTGCCCCCGCTCGGCGCACCCGTACGACCGAAAACCTGGCACGCGGAGGACCCCCGCACCCACACCCCACCGCAAGCATCACGGCAGGCGGTTGACTCCGCAACTCACCGTACTGTTCCTCGAATTCGAAGGACCACTGGTCAGGTCGCGGTGGGAAGGTGGCGTGCCGCTGCGAGACCCGCCATCGTCCGGATTTTCGCGAAGTAGGAGGCGCAGTACTCCGAGTTGATCAGGGGCACGACCTTGTCAAGGTCGGTGATGCACGCCCACAGGTTGGCGATGCCCAGGTCGTCGAGCCCGCCGTTCAGTTCCCTCTGGACGAGGCCGGCGACCTCCGCGTCCAGGAGGATCAGGCTCACGCCCTCGACGTCGACGCCGCGGAAGCTGTCGGGGTACAGGGCGCGCCGGTGTTCCTCCCACAGCCGGGCGAGTCGGCCTGCCGTCGGTGCTCCGCTCACGTCGACGGCTGCCGGTTCCTCCACGGATGGCGGGCGGAGCAGCAGGGAGACGGCGTCGAAGACGGCACGTACCAGGGCAGTGGCCCCGACCGGGCCGAGGGCGGCGCTCGTCACGGTGCCCTGCGCGAGTTCTTCGCGCAGACGTCGGCCGCGGTCGAGTTCGGCCGCGAGTCCGACCGGGATCAGCCGGGCACCGGCGGCCCGCTCGATCAGCGCCTGGAGCGGTTCGTCGACGGCCAGGCGCTCGGCGAGGACGTGCTCCAGGCCGGTTCACCGGTGGAGTCTGGCCGCCGGAGCCTTCCGGCGCCACGGGATTTGCCTGTGGTGGGCACACATCACAGGCCCGCGGCTGTTCATTGGACAGGTGTCCAGATATTCTGGTCACCTGTCCAGGAACGACGAAGAGAGTGGGCTAAGCCGATGGAGACGACCGCGATGGTGCTGGTGGGCCTGGTGGCCGCGCTGCACGTGTACATCCTGGTGCTGGAGATGTTCCTGTGGGAGCGCCCGCCGGGCCGCGGGCTCTCCGGCTTCGATGCGGAGCTCGCCCGCGCCACCGCCCCCCTCGCGGCGAACCAGGGCCTCTACAACGGCTTCCTGGCGGCCGGCCTGCTCTGGGGCCTGTTCGCCGGTGACCCCACCGCCTTCCAGGTCCGGGTCTTCTTCCTCGGCTGCGTGGTGGTCGCCGGGATCTACGGCGGCCTCACCGCCAACCGGCGCATCCTGATCGCCCAGGCCCTGCCCGGCGCCCTGGCACTCGGCGCCGTCCTGCTGGCCGGGTGACGGGCGTGCCGGAGGACCCCCGCACCGAGCGGACCAGGGCCCGGTTGCGCCAGGCCCTGCTGGAGGAGTGCGCGAGCCGGCCGCTGGAGAAGGTCGGCGTCTCCGCCGTCGCACGGCGGGCCGAGGTCGGCCGGGCCACGTTCTACCTCCACTACGCCGACCTGGAGGCCCTCGCCGTCGACACCTGCGCCGAGATCGTCCGCGAGGCGGTGGACGCCCTGCACGCCTGGCGCGGCCGCCCCGACCCGGCGAACCCGCCACCCGCCCTGCTCGACTTCTTCGACCGCCTCCCCCGGCACGCCGGGCTCTACCGGGAGCTGCTCCGCGCCGGCGGCGGCGGACCGCTCGGCCAGGCCCTCCACAGGGACCTGCGCGCCCGCAGCCGGGCCGAACGCGCCCTGGCCGGCGCGCCGGAGCCCGACCTGATCGCCTCGGCCGTGGCCTCCGCCTTCGCCGGGGTACTCGCCGACTGGCTGCACGGCCTCATCGAGGCCACCCCCGCCGAGATCGCCGGACGCGTCTGGCGTCTGCTGATCAACCTCCACCGCACCCCTCTGCCCTGATCCGGCACGGTCGTCCCGTGAAGAATGATTCGCCGTCCGGGGAGCGACTTCAAGGGCGACGGCAAGACTGACGGCTGTGACCAGCACGTTCACCCCTGAGGGGCAGCTGTGCTATCCAAGACGTGTGGCCGAGTATCCCGCAGCTCCCGGCATGGCTGGTCAACTCGGATGGCTGGCACTGCCCACGGTTCCCGAAACACTGGCCCCGATGGTCGAGCGCACCGATGAACTGCTGCTGGCGTGGTGGCGGGACCAGCACCTGGACGACCTGGAACGGCTCGTCTCCGTCTGGTCGGAGCTGTTGGGGCATCCCGACTTCGCCGCCGCCGAGCCCGAGTTCCGGCTCCGGTGCGAAGACCGTGCCGCGATGGCCCTGTGCTGGCAGGGACTTGAGACGGGCCGGCCGGAGACGGTGGACGAGGCCCATACCCGCCTGGAGGCGGTCCTCTCCGCGTCCCCGCCGTGGGTCGCCGACGTGCAGTACCACCTGGGCGTCGTCGAGAGCGTGCGGGCGCAGCTGAGCAACTCCATGGACGACACCCTGGCCGCGGAGCGCCGACTGCGCACCGTGCTGGCCGCACTCCCCTCCGATGAGCGCAGACTGCGCCCGCGCTGCATGGACGTCCTGGCCCGCACCATCCTCTCCCTGCACGCCCGTGATCGCTCCCGTGGCAGCGCGAACGAGGCCGTCGCCCTGCTCAGGGACGCCGTCGCCCTGATCGCCCCGGACAGCTTCTACCGCGACCTGGTTCTGGTCATCCTGGCCTCGTCCCTGCTCTCCCGCTTCAAGGCGACCGGGAGGCTCGCGGACATGACCGAAGCCCTGGCCCTGCTGGAAGACGTCGTCGCGAGGGTGCGGTTCGCCGGCATCGCCGCCCCCGCGCACACCCGGCTCGGCATCGCGCTCCGCGAGCGGAAGGTGGGCGACGGTCTGCGGCAGGTGGCGGGAGGCCGTGGAGGCGTACGAGCTCGGCGTCGGCGCGATCGAGGCCCTGGTCGGCCGCCAGGGCTCCCGGTTGGACAAGGAGGCCTGGCTGCGCACCGCACAGGGCATGCCCGCCCGCGCCGCCCATGTCTGCGCACGCGCGGGACTGCCCGAGCGGGGCGTCCTGTTGCAGGAACGCGGCCGGACCCTGCTCCTGGCGGAGGCGCTCCGGATGCGGGGCGGTGCGCCTCCCGAGCTGCCGTCGATCCGCGCCGTCGCGGGCCGCCGGACCCTGGTGTACCTCGCCGCGGCGGATACCGGAGGGGTGGCCCTGATCCTCGCGCCGGGCGCGCGCAAGGTGCGCTCCGTGGAACTTCCCGGGCTCACCGAAGACACCGTCGATCCGCGCGTCGACCGGCTGGCCCGGGCCTACCGGCAGCGGCACGGCGACCCGGCTGCGTGGCGCGACGAACTGGACGCCACCGGGCGTTGGGTCCACGAAACGGTCTTCGACCGGCTGCTGCCCCGTCTGCCGAGGACGACGGAACACCTCGTCCTCGTGCCCGCAGGCCGGCTGGCGCTGCTCCCCCTGCACTCCGCGTGGGCTCCGGGGCCGGACGGCGTCCGCACACACCTCGTCGACGATCTGGTCGTCACCTACACGCCGACCGCGCAGGTGCTCCGGCCCACGTCCGACGCGCCGCTCCTGCGTGAGGCGCTCGTCGTCGACGATCCTCGCCCGGTCTCCGCCTCCCCGCTGCCCTGGTCGGGTACGGAACGAGCGGCGGCCCTCGCCGCCGCGCGCACGGGCACCGTGCTCGCGGGCCCGGCCGCCACGCGCACCGCGGTCCTCGGCGCACTGGCGGGGCCCAGCCTCCTGCACCTTTCGTGCCATGGCGCCGGCCGCAGTGACGCTCCGCTGCAGAGCGGAATGCTGATGGCCGGAGACGAGCCGCTGACCGTTGCCGACCTCATCGCACTGGACGGCAGGATCGAGGCCGAGCTCGTCGTCATGTCCGCGTGCGAGACCTTCCAGGTGGGAACCGTGCTCCCCGACGAGGTGGTGAGCCTGCCGACCGCCCTGCTGCAGCTCGGCTGCCGTGCGGTGGTGGCGACGCAGTGGGCGGTCTCCTCCCTCACCGCGGCCCTGGTGATCGCGGCGTTCTACCAGCGGTGCGCCGACGGCTCCCCGCCGGCGGCGGCGCTCCACTCGGCCGTCAACCGGCTCCGGCCGCTCACCCACGCCGAACTCTCCGCCCACCTCAAGCCCGGAGCGGCCGGCGACCTCTTCGCCCTGCCGCCCGACGCCGCACGCCCCCTGTGGCGGGCCCTGCGCCTTCGCGACCCTGGCGGGCGGCCGCTTGCCCATCCCGCCGAGTGGGCAGCCTTCGGGTTGGTCGGCGGATGACTCCGGGGAGACGGCGCATGGACGACGATGAGCTGCTGGAACGGGCGACGGCCCTGGAGCCCGAAGTGGCCTCGCTGGCCGGCCGGGTGGCGGCGGAGCGGTTCGCCGCACTCGTGGCGGCCCTGCGCGACGGTCTGCCCGTCGGGGACGAACTGTTCGAGCTGCTGACCGGGGTCCCCGCTCTGCGTGACCGGGTCAACGCCCTGTTCCCGCCTGCCGAGGACGGCGAGAAGGGCTATCAGGAGCTGCCGGGCAAGGGGGAGATCATCGCCCCGCTCGTCTACGCCTGTCCCCGGGGCGACTACCGCCACCCGGTCCAGGAGGTGGGTGAACCGGTGCCGCGGTGCCCGGCACACCACATCGCCCTGGTCTTGGAGTAGCCGTGCTCACCAAGCTGTGGACCGGTCTGGACGGAAAGCTCGCGGAACGCCTCGTGCTCGTGCTGTTGTCCCCGGCGGCGACGTTCTGGTCGGCGGGAGCCCTCGCGCGCCTCGACGCCCTCCCCTCCGTCGGCCACTGGCGGACCGAGCTGGACGAGGCCGGCCGGCAGATCAGCGCTCTGCCCGCCGCGGCACAACTCCTCCTCGTCCTGGGCGCCATCGGACTCCTCACCGTGAGCGGTTCGCTCGTCAACGCCCTGTCGCTCCCCGCGCTGCGCCTGATGGAGGGCTACTGGCCCGGCATCCTGGCCGGGCCACGGCGCATCCTCGTGGACCGTCAGGCACGACGCCGGGCGTCCGCGGCGAACCGCTGGCGGGCCCTGTTGCTCAGGGGCGAGGAATCACTGAGTCCGGAGGAGACGAACGAAGCGATCCGGCTCGACCACCTCGTCAAACGCATCCCGCCGACTCCCGCGCAGCAGATGCCGACCAGGCTGGGCAACGTCCTGCGCGCGGCGGAGTCCCGCCCGGCCCGCAAGTACGGCCTCGACCCGGTGGTGTGCTGGCCCCATCTCTGGCTCCTCCTGCCCGACACCGTGCGCGAGGAGATCGCCCTCGCCCGGGCCGCTCTCGACAGGGCAGCCACCTGGATGATCTGGGGTCTGCTGTTCCTGGTGTGGACGCCGTGGAGCGCCTGGGCCGTTCCCCTCGCACTGGTGGTGCTCACCCTCTCCTACCTGAGCACCCTGCGTGCCGCGACCGCGTACGCCGACCTCGTCGAAGCCGCCTGGGACCTGCACCGCTCCGCCCTGTACTCGGCCCTGCGCTGGCCCCTGCCCGACAACCCGGCGAGCGAGTTCGCGGCGGGCAGGGCCGTGACGACCTACCTCCGCCGCGGTGGGCGCGGACCACTTCCCCGGTTCGGCCAGGACCCTTCGGAGGTGGCGCCGCCGCACGGCGGAGCGCCCGAAGAGACCGGTAATCGTCGCAGTCTGGCTGGATAGGCAACAACCCTTCACTTTCTCACCGCGTCGCGCCACCATGGGCCACATATGCGACTGACGAATGACACCGGTACCTCGGATCGGGTCTGGCGGCCGTACGTGGACCCTCCTCTGCTCAGCCCCGAGCTGCTCCGCGCGTCGAACGTGCGGGCCCATCCGGACTTCGAGCAACTCCGCCGGTACGTCTGTGCGTTCGCCGCATGCCGGACCGCACCCGTGCACACCGCGGTCGCGTTCAACGCGGTCTACTTCGGGTACGACACCGAGGCCGGCGGCTACGCCGGAGGGCCGCTGGACATCGGGGACTTCCCGTCCGTCGCCCTCGGGGACCGGGTCGAGGCCCTGCCGGTCGGAGCGATGATCAACATCCGTACCGGGGGCGACCTGTTACCGGCGGAGGTCGTCTACAAGGAAGGTGCCCACCCGGCCGTCGGGAGCACCGGAGACACTCCCGCCTGGCTTTCCGGGGCTCCCGCGGGCGCGCGGGGGCCTGGGGAGCACGAGCCGGCCGACCCGACGGCCCTGCACGAGCGGATGGTCTTCGACACCGAGGCGTTCGGCCAGGGCCTGGCCGCGACCACCGATCGGCTGAACAGACTGAGCCGCCGCGGAACGACCGACGCGTACGGACACCTGCTCGTCGAGGCCCGGTACACGGGGTCCGAAGCCGACCTGGACGACGGGACGTACTACGCCCGCTACCTGATGACGCGCGGGCGGAACCAGCTCACGAGCTCCCTCGCCCCCGTGCCGCTGCCGGTGATGCTGCCGCCCGGCACTGCTCCGGCGGAGACGGCAGCCGCCCTGCTCCGGCTGATGTCCGTGGTCCGACAGGCCCTGGCGTCTTCGCCGGAGCTCCGGATGTGGGGCGACTACGCCTTCACCCGGACGTCCATGGCCGCCCGCCTCACCGACCGGGGGCCGCTGGGGCGCGACGCCCTGGAGGCGCTGGCGCAGTCGGTCGCACGGTCGGCCGCACCGATCGGCCGCCGCCGGGCGGCGGCACGACCGAAGGCGGTCCACACGGCCCTCGGCCCCGCGCTCCGAGCGCTGCCACAGTCCTTCGGATCCTTACGCGGCACGGCGTACCCCCTGGCCGTCGGCCACGCCAACGTTCTGCTGGCGGACTACGTACGGGGCGAGACCGACGAGGAAACCGGCCTCCTCCCGAACGGCGTGCACCTGGCCCAGGACGACCGCTGGCAGAGCGGTGGCGTATGGCGCGCCGAGTACCGGGCCGGAGACGCCCCGGCCGGCACCCGCCACGGGGCTCCCCCGCCGCCACCCGATCGGGCCCGGCCGGACGCCGAGCCGCCCCCGCCGGCTCCGGAACCCGGCACCACCGGTGCTGCGGAGCACCCGGCCACGCCCGACGAGGGCCAGTGGTGGCCGGACGACCTCGGACTGGGTGATGCCGTCAGAGGTCCGGACCGGCCGGACCGCGTCGAGTGGACGCAGCCCCTCAGGGCCCCTGACCTGTCGGGCGGCCGGCTGCCGCTGCCCCGCGACGTCCTGGACGGCCTCGCTCCCGGCCGCTCGACCGCCGGGGACGATGCGGCGCACCGCGTACGGCTCCTGCTCACCCATGACGGGGCGGACCTGCCACCCCACCAGGCCACCCAGAGCGCGGAGTGCGACGGGGAGGGCTCTCTCGCGGGCCTGGAGTGGCCCGCCGGATTCTTCCCCGGCATCCTGCTCCTCCTGACCTGGCACCGGGCCGGCCGGGTCATCCAGGCCCGCACCGTCCGGCTGCCCCACCCCCAGACGGTCGACGGCGAGCCCGTGGCGCACCGCTACGACCGGCGGGTCCGCACCCGGGACGGCGGCGGGGGCCCGCCGGGCCGGGGACCCGCGCACAGCGCCGCCGACGGCGCCGAGGCGCTCGTCATGACCGCCGTCCGGCGTCTGGGCCTGCTCGACGCCTACGGCCGCGCCCTGCTCGCCCGCGACCGCCTGCACACCGCGGTACGCCTCGTCATGACGGACGTACCCGGCCACCCCGCCGAGCCCCAGGTGGAAGCCGCCCTCCAGGAACTGCTCAGCGCGGCCCGGCTCACCCTCACCCGGGGCAGCCGCGGCCCCGACGGCCGGGATCACTACCCGCAGCGGCCGCGCGAGACCACGCTGGAACTGGTCTGTTACACCCCCCTGGTGGTCGAGGCCAGACCACGGGGCTCCGACCCCTCGGACGAACCCGTCGACACCGGCCGGTCCGTCCACGGTCACCACGTTCCGGGATTTCTCCGCTTCATAGGCCATTTGGGCCACGAAGCGAGCGAAGAACAACGACGCTTGTTCCGGCAGGACTTCCTCACCTTCGGCCTGGCCGGCTCGCCCGAGCTGCCCCCGGGCTACACCTACGTACGACCGCACCACCGAGGTACCTGACCTGATCCCCGCCCCGGCGGGACCGGGGACCTCGGCACGGAACATGAACCACCGGTACCGACCAGTTCGCAGGAGACCGCGTGACCTCACCCCGCCGGCGGCGTGGCCAGCTGTGCGAAGAACCCGACTCACCTTTCATCGTGGGCGAAGGACCCACCGCCGTGCTGGCACCCGTACTCGTCGATGCCCTGGAGGCCCAGGCACACGCCCTCAACTCGCTGCCCTCACCCATTGGCTCCGCCGTGAAACTGCTCCAGCAGGCGGACGTGGAACACGCCTTGAACTCGATGTCGGTGCAATGGCGCCGCCACCTGCTCGGCACTCTGCGCATCTCCATTGCGGGCACCAGGGTGAGCCCCGCGCTGTGCCGGGACGTCCTGGCCCGGATGGCGCGCGACCCCGACTCCGCCAAGGCACGCCACGCGGCCGCGCACCTCACCCAGCCGCTCCTCCACGACCTGCTCACGGCCGTCGGGTCATCGGAGCCCCTCACCCGGCGCTGGAGCCCCGCGCTGCTGCGCCTGGCCGCGTGGTCCCTCCTGCGCGTCAGCACGGAGGACGCGCCGGTCTGGCTTTGGGCACTGGACCAGCCCTGGATGACCGACGAGTCGTCTCCGACGGACATCGCCGCCGTACGCGAGTCGGTCGAGCACCTGGTGAGCCTGCTCCAGCAGCCCCGGCGCGAGGCCGAGAAAGAAGACGAGACGGACATGGGACCCGACGGGGCAGCCGCCTCCCCCTCTCCCTCGGACGACGCGCCCCCCGCCCCGGACGCAATGCCCGAAGACGATCTGTTCACCGCCCGCCTGGAGCGGATCGAGCGGGCCCTCGACGCCGCGACCGGATCCGTGCGGCAGGTCGCCCGGGCCCTGGCAGCGCAGTCCAGGCCGGACGACGCGGACCTCGGCACGCTCATCGAGGTGGCACTGTCCTTCGACGAACTCCTGGACGCGCTCAGCCCGCACGGCCCGGCCCCCGAACGAATCGACCTGCCGAGCCTGCGGGAGCGGACCGCCCACGCGATCGAAGCGATAGGCAGCGGACAACTCCGTACTCGGTTACGGCTCATGTCCTGCCTGACCCGCAGCAACGGCTCGGCGCTGCCGGCCGAAGCGCTGTCAGGCGCACAGGAGAGGGCGGAGGCGCTCCGGGCCCAGGAGGTCTGGGACACACAGGACCGCGCCGATGCCGAAGCACTCGACATACTCCTCACGATGGTGGAGCTCGCGCAGGGCAGCCAAGACCGGCCCGCGGAGATCCTCGAACTGCTCGGAGCGATGTCGGCCAAGGCGCCCACCCCCGCACTGGTGATGCTGGCCGCGCAACACGCCGGCCTCACCCTCACCAGCGCACCGGAATCCTGGAGCGGCCCTGAGGAGCGCCTTCCCGCCGACGCGGAACCGGTCACCGGCCCCGCGTCCCCGGAGCGGAAGACCGCCCAGGCCCTGCCCGTTGCACCCGCATCGTTACCCGTACCGGCCTCGGTGTCCGAGCCGACGCGTGCCGTCGCCGGGTCTCCGGCACCCGAGTGGTTGCTGGTGGCGCCGACGTACAGGTTGAGCAGGCGGGAGAGCGGGAGGTAGACGT
>NZ_JBEZWL010000050.1:0-50827 GCF_040648015.1 Streptomyces sp. NPDC029216
TCCGGTTGACCGTGATGCCGATCTCGTGGAGCCGGTCCTCGGCCTGCTGGCCGTCCAGCTCGGAGTTGCGCAGGTCGACCAGGACCAGGTGCACGACCCGCACCCCGACGACCCGCCCGGCCACACCCCGACGGCGGCCGACCGCGTCGAGGTGGACGAGCCGCTGCTCGCCGCCCGCGTGCACCGCCCCTCCGACCTGGTACGCCTCCTCGTCGGCCTGCTCGGCATCGCCGTCGTGCTCGGCATCGCCGCCTTCGCGCACGGCACGACGGTGGGCCTGGAGGCCGACATCAGCAAGGGCACCGGCCAGGCGCCCGACCTGCTGATCAAGGTCGCGGGCCTGGTGTCCAGCATCGCGGTGCTCCTCGTACCCGTCGCCTTCGCCATCGAACGGCTGATCAAACGCGACGGCCTGAGGATCGCCGACGGCGTCCTCGCCGCCGTCCTCGCGCACGGGGTCACCCTCGCCACCGACCTGTGGGTCTCCCAGGGCGCCCCCGAGACCATCCAGGACGCCCTGACCCGCTCCGCCGGCGGCGGCGCCCTCACCGACCCGGTGCACGGCTACCTCGCGCCCGTGATCGCGTACATGACCGCCGTGGGGATGACGCGGCGGCCGCGCTGGCGGGTCGCGCTGTGGGTGGTGCTGCTGCTGGACGCCTTCGCGATGCTGGTCAGCGGCTACACCACACCCTTCTCGATCATCCTCACCGTACTGATCGGCTGGAGCGTCGCGTACGGGACCCTGTACGCGGTCGGCTCGCCTAACGTGCGCCCCACCGGGCAGCACCTCCTCGCCGGGCTGCGCCGCGTCGGCTTCCAGCCGGTCAGCGCGATGCGCGCGGAGGCCCCCGACGGGGACGCCGCCGAGACCGGCGACCGGGGCCGGCGGTACCACGTCACGCTGGAGGACGGCCCGCCGCTGGACGTCACCGTCGTGGACCGCGAGCAGCAGGCACAGGGGTTCTTCTACCGGGTCTGGCGGCGGCTGACCCTGCGCGGGATCACCACCCGGCGCAGCATCCAGTCGCTGCGGCAGGCCCTGGAGCAGGAGGCCCTCCTCGCGTACGCGGCGATCGCGGCCGGGGCGAACGCGCCGAAGCTGATCGCCACGTCCGAGCTGGGCCCGGACGCCGTGATGCTGGTCTACGAGCACCTGGGCGGGCGCACCCTCGACGCCCTCCCCGACGAGGAGATCACCGACGAGCTGAGCCGCAACGCGTGGGAGCAGGTACGGGCCCTCCAGTCGCGCCGGATCGCGCACCGCCGGCTCACGGGGGACGCACTGGTGGTGGATCGTTCCGGCAAGGTCGTCCTGACCGACCTGCGGGGCGGCGAGATCGCGGCCGGTGACCTGGTGCTGCGGATGGACGTCGCACAACTGCTGACCACGCTCGGCCTGCGGGTCGGCGCGGAGCGGGCGGTGGCCTCGGCGGTGTCGGTGCTGGGGCCGGACACGGTCGCGGACTGCCTGCCGCTGCTCCAGCCGATCGCGCTGAGCCGCTCCACCCGGGCCACGCTGCGCAGGCTGGCCCGGGAGCGGGCCGACCGGCAGCGGGAGGCCGTACTGGAGTCCTCGCGGGCGGCGAAGGCGGCGCGCGAGGCGGGGTCCCGGGAGGCCGAGTCGAAGGCCTCGGCGGCCGCGGACCGCAAGGCGGAGAAGAAGGCGCTGGACGACGCGCTGGAGGGGGCCCGGGAGGAGGACCTGCTGAGCCAGATCCGCGGGCAGGTGCTGCTGATCCGGCCGCAGGCCCCGGTGGAGCCGGCCCGGCTGGAGCGGATCCGGCCACGGACGCTGGTGTCGTTCATCGCGGGCGCCTTCGGTGCGTACTTCCTGCTCACGCAGCTGGCGCACGTCGACTTCGCGACGATCGTCGGCGAGGCGCAGTGGGGCTGGGTGGGGGCCGCGCTGGCCTTCTCGGCGCTCACGTACGTGGCGGCGGCGATGAGCCTGCTGGGGTTCGTACCGGAACGGGTGCCGTTCCTGCGGACGGTGCTCGCGCAGGTGGCGGGTTCCTTCGTGAAGCTGGTCGCCCCGGCGGCGGTCGGCGGTGTCGCGCTGAACACGCGGTTCCTGCAGCGGGCGGGGGTCCGGCCGGGGCTGGCGGTGGCGAGCGTGGGTGCCTCGCAGCTGTTCGGGCTGGCCAGCCACATTCTGCTGCTGCTGTCGTTCGGCTACCTGACGGGGACGGAGAAGACCCCGGAGATGACCCCGTCGAGGACGGTCATCGCGGGTCTGCTCACGGTGGCGGTGCTGGTGCTGGTGGTGACGGCGGTCCCGTTCCTGCGGAAGTTCGTGGTGACGCGGGTACGGGCGCTGTTCGCGGGTGTGGTGCCGCGCATGCTGGACGTGCTGCAGCGGCCGCAGAAGCTGATGACGGGCATCGGCGGGATGCTGCTGCTGACCGGCTGCTTCGTGATGTGCCTGGACGCCTCGATCCGCGCCTTCGGGGGCGGGGAGGCGCTGAGCTACGCGAGCATCGCGGTGGTCTTCCTGGCGGGCAACGCGCTGGGGTCGGCTGCGCCGACGCCGGGTGGTATCGGTGCGGTGGAGACGACGCTGACGCTGGGGCTGATCGCGGCGGGGCTGGAGAAGGAGGTGGCGATCTCCGCGGTGCTGTTGTTCCGGTTGATGACGTTCTGGCTTCCGGTGCTGCCCGGGTGGGTTTCGTTCAATTACTTGACGCGGAAAGAGGCCATTTAGCTCCGCGGGGTAGCGGGTTTCCGCTGCGCGGAGCCGTCTCCCCGCCCCGCCCTTCACCCGTTCTCTGGGGCTCCGCCCCAGACCCCGCGCCTCAAACGCCGGCGGGGCTGGATTGTGGTGCGGCTGGTCCGTCGCCCGGGCGCGCAGCGCCCGGAAAGGGGGCAGGGGCGGAGCCCCTGGGAACTGGGGGTACCCCCCAGCGGTAGCTGGGGGAGGAAGGGCGGGTGCAGCGCCGCGCGCGGCCACCCCGCCGCCGCCCCGGACCTGTTCGTCCCGCGCGCCTCCGTCGGCCGGATCGGCGAGGAGGCCACGCTGCGGCTGTCCGACCGCGACCTGGTCCGCCGCGCCGTCGGCGAACTGCACCGGGCGCCGCACGGCGGCCCGCGAGGTGCTGGCGGCGCCTGAGGCGGGCCGGGGCGGGTCACCCGGCTGGACCGTCAGCGGGCGGAGGGCGGGCCGGGCGCACACGATGGGGGTATGCCGACGATCGCCCTGCGGACCGCCGCTGCCGCCGCCCTCACCGCCGCGCTGCTCACCACCAGCGCCTGTTCCGGCGCCGGCACGAGGAAGGCCCCGTCGGGGGGCGCCGTGGACACTAAGCCCCTCAAATGGGGGGAGTGCGAGGCGCCCGACGCGGCCGAGGGCGGCGGGCAGGCGCCGCCCGCGGACTGGCAGTGCGCCACCCTCGACGTGCCGCTCGACTACGCCGAGCCCGAAGGGGAGACCATCCCCCTGGCCCTGATCCGGGCGAAGGCCAGGAAGCCGAAGGAGCGGATCGGGTCCCTCGTCTTCAACTTCGGCGGCCCCGGCGGCTCCGGCATCACCACCCTGCCCGGCGCCGCGAAGGACTACGAGGCCCTGCGCGCCCGGTACGACCTGGTGAGCTTCGACCCGCGCGGGGTCGGCCGCAGCTCCCCGGTGCTCTGCGAGAACGACAAGCAGCTGGACGCGTACTACGCCCAGGACTCCTCCCCCGCCACACCCGAGCAGGAGAAGGCCTTCACCGACGGCCTGCGCACGTACCAGGAGGCCTGCAAGGCCAGATCCGGCAAGGTGCTCCCGTACGTCGGCACCGAGAACGCCGCCCGCGACCTCGACCGCATCCGCCAGGCCCTCGGCGACCCGAAGCTGAACTACTTCGGCATCTCCTACGGCACCGAGCTGGGCGGGGTCTACGCCCACCTCTTCCCCAAGAACGTCGGCCGGGCCGTGTTCGACGCGGTCGTGGACCCGACCAAGGACTCCGAGCAGGGCGCCCTCGGCCAGGCGAAGGGCTTCCAGCTGGCCCTCGGCAACTGGGCCCAGGACTGCGTGGACCGGGGCGAGAAGTGCCGGCTCCAGGGCACCACCGCCAAGGAGATCGAGGCGAACGTCGTCAAACTCCAGAAGGACCTGGCGGTCAAGCCCATCCCCGGCATCGGCGACCGGATGCTCACCGAGACGATGGCGACGAACGGCATCGCGCAGGCCCTGTACTCGAAGGAGCTGTGGCCGCTGCTTGAACAGGGCCTGGACGAGGCCGACGGCGGGCAGGGGCAGCTGCTGATGGCCCTGTCCGACGCTCTCAACGGGCGTGAGCAGAACGGCCGTTACAGCAACATCGGCGCCGCGAACACGGCCATCAACTGCGCGGACTCCAAGGACCGGTACAGCCTGGAGGACACCAAGGCGAAGCTGCCGGAGTTCCGCAAGGCCTCCCCGGTCTTCGGGGACTTCCTCGGCTGGGCGCTGATGGGCTGCACGGGCTGGCCGGTCGCCGGCGCCTGGCAGACCCCGGACGTCTCCGCCCCCGGCTCCGCCCCGATCCTGGTGATCGGCAACACCGGAGACCCGGCGACCCCGTACGAGGGCGCCAAGAGGATGGCGGAGCGGCTGGGCAAGGGCGTCGGCGTGGAGCTCACGTACAAGGGCCAGGGGCACGGCGCGTACAACAGCGGCGACCCGTGCGTGCAGCGGGCGGTGAACGCCTACCTGCTGGAGGGGAAGGTGCCGGGCGCGAACGCCGTGTGCACCGCCGGGGCGGGGAACGACGAAGGGGCCGTACCGCCGAGCGGTACGACCCCTCCGGGGCAGGTCTAGTAGACCGGCTTCTCGGGCTCGATCTGGTGGACCCAGCCGATCACGCCGCCGCCGACGTGGACGGCGTCCGCGAAGCCCGCGTTCTTCAGCACCGCGAGGACTTCCGCACTGCGGACACCCGTCTTGCAGTGCAAGACGATGCGCTTGTCCTGCGGGAGGTCCTGGAGGGCGGCGCCCATCAGGAACTCGCCCTTGGGGATCAGCTTCGCGCCGGGGATCGAGACGATCTCGTACTCGTTCTTCTCGCGGACGTCGATGATCTCGATGTTCTCGCCGTCGTCGATCCACTCCTTGAGCTGCTTGGGAGTGATCGTCGAGCCGGCGGCGGCCTCCTGGGCCTCCTCCGAGACGACGCCGCAGAAGGCCTCGTAGTCGATGAGCTCGGTGACGGTCGCGTTGGGACCGCAGACCGCGCAGTCGGGGTCCTTGCGGACCTTGACCTGGCGGTACTGCATCTCCAGGGCGTCGTAGATCATCAGGCGGCCGACGAGGGGCTCGCCGACGCCGGTGAGGACCTTGATGGCCTCGGTGACCTGGATGGAGCCGATGGACGCGCAGAGCACGCCGAGGACGCCGCCCTCGGCGCAGCTCGGGACCATGCCCGGCGGCGGGGGCTCCGGGTAGAGGCAGCGGTAGCAGGGGCCGTGCTCGGACCAGAAGACGGAGGCCTGGCCGTCGAAGCGGTAGATCGAGCCCCACACGTACGGCTTGTTCAGCAGCACGCAGGCGTCGTTGACCAGGTAGCGCGTGGCGAAGTTGTCCGTGCCGTCGACGATGAGGTCGTACTGGCTGAAGATCTCCATCACGTTCTCGGCTTCGAGCCGCTCTTCGTGAAGGACCACGTTCACGTACGGGTTGATGCCCAGCACGCTGTCGCGGGCGGACTCGGCCTTGGAGCGGCCGATGTCCGCCTGGCTGTGGATGATCTGCCGCTGCAGGTTCGACTCGTCGACCTCGTCGAACTCCACGATGCCCAGCGTGCCGACGCCGGCCGCGGCCAGGTACATGAGGGCGGGCGAGCCGAGGCCGCCCGCGCCCACGGCCAGCACCTTGGCGTTCTTCAGGCGCTTCTGGCCGTCCATCCCGACATCCGGGATGATCAGGTGGCGGGAGTACCGACGGACCTCGTCAACGGTGAGCTCAGCAGCTGGCTCGACCAGGGGTGGCAGCGACACGGGGACTCCGTAGATGGGTAAGTCTGAACGGTTGTTCTTTCCGTAACACTGCCACGCCCTTCTTCATTCCGAGACACCCGGTCCGATACGTGAGACGAATTCGTCCCAGTACGCGGGCATCGACGCCCAGGGGTCCCGGTCTGGTGCCGCGCGCCGGTCGGTGAACCAGATGGTTCCGGCGCCCTGCCAGCGGGCGATGCGGACGGCCTCCTCCAGATGGGTGCGCGGCACCCCGTGGACGAGGTGGCAGAACCGCTCGGGCGGGTGGCCGGCCGTCCACTCCGCCACCTGCGACCACCGGTAGTCGGCCCAGGCCCCGGAGAAGGTGACCAGCTGGTCGCCGGCCTCCAGATAGCCCTCGCAGGGGTGCGTGCCGTGTCCGAGCACGATCCGCAGGCCCTCGCCGAGCCCGCGCAGGGCGTCGGTCAGCCGGCGCACCGCGGCGAGCTCCGACCGGTCCGAGGGGGTCTCGGCCAGGTAGAAGCCGCCGACGCCGTACCAGTCCCGGAAGCGGTGGGCGTCGGAGACCAGCTCCCCGAAGGGCCGGGCTCCGCCCCGCAGGGCGAGGTGGCCCAGGACCGTCCCGCCCGCGCCGCGGAGCTTCGCGGCCGCCTCGGTGCACTGCGGGTCGGGGCGGCCGCCGGGGCCGTCGGAGACGTTGAGCACGGCCCAGTGCAGCGGGGTGCCGGGGCGGGTCAGCTCGGCCCACTCCACCGGGGCGAGCAGCGGGTGCGCGTAACCGGGGATGCCCAGGCCGAGGCGGCCGGACCCGGTCGCGGCGGCCGCCGTGGCCCCGGGCGGGGTGGTCAGATACGGCACGCCGCCTCCATCCAGATGTCCGCGAGGGATTCCTCCAGGTTGATCCGCGGCCGCCAGCCGAGCCGGTCGCGGGCGGTGCGGACGTCGGCCTGCTGCCAGGCCCCGCAGCCGTCGGGGTACGGGTACGGCTGCGGGGCCGCGGCGGCCAGCTGCTCGGCGGTGGCCTCGGTGCGGGGCGAGCCGATGCCGGCCAGGGCCTGCGGGCGGCCGGGGTGGCCGTGCTGGGGGGCGTTGTGGGGGCCGCCGTGCGGGACGTCGAGCTCGTTGAGGGCGCCGCCGTACCCGGCGACCCGGGCGAGGACGGCCGCCGCGTCGCGCAGCCGGACCGCACGGCCGGTGCCGATGTTGACCACGCCCTGGGCTGCGGACAGGGAGGCGGCGTGCACGGCCCGCGCCACGTCCCGTACGTCGACGAAGTCGCGCTGCACGCCGAGCCCGCTGAGCTTGAGCTCCCCGTCCCCGGACTGCATGGCGCGCCGCATGGCCTCGGCGAGCCGGCCCAGGGGGGACCCGGCGGGGGTGCCGGGGCCGACGGGCGAGAACACCCGCAGGACGACGGCGTCCAGCCCGGAGCCGAGCACCAGCTCGGTGGCGGCGAGCTTGCTGACGCCGTACGGTCCGCCGGGTCTCGGGACGGCGTCCTCGGCGGTGGAGGATCCGGGCTGGCTGGGCCCGTACTCGGCGGCGCAGCCGAGCTGGACGAGCCGGGCCCCGCAGCCGCTGCGGCGCAGGGACTCGCAGATGGTGGCGACGGCGACGGTGTTGTGCCGGGTGAGCTCGCGGGCTCCGCCACGGGTGGCGCCCGCGCAGTTGATGACGACGCCGGGGTGGACGGCGTCCAGGAACCGGGTGAGGGCGCCGGGACTGCCGGTGGCGAGGTCGAACCGGACGTCGGCGTCGTCGCCGCGGCCCAGCGCGGTGAGCTGGACGGCGGGGTCGGCGAGCAGCCGGTCCGCGACGTAGCGGCCGAGGTAACCGTTGGCTCCGATCAGCAGCACCCTCATCGCGCGGCCCCTCGGTTGGTTGGCTGGCCGGTCATCCTTTTCTCCTTGGTGAGTTGTCGTAGTAGGGGTACGGCGCTCAGGGACGCGCGTGTGCGGAGGCACGGGACAGCGCGCGGAAGGCGTGTACGAGGAGTCCCGCGGCGGCCGCGTACGCGGTGGCCGGGACCGGGACCAGGGCGAGCGCCAGGGCCAGGGCCACCGGTGCGCGGTGGGCGCCGTGGCCGAGGAGGAGCCGGGCCAGGAACAGCAGCACCGCGAGCGGTACGGCCGTCTCCGGGGCGGCTCCGGCGAGCGCGGCCACCCCTGTGGCGGCCGCGGTGGACAGCAGGAGGGCTCCCGCCAGCAGGGGCCGGGCC
The DNA here is from genome assembly GCF_040648015.1 of Streptomyces sp. NPDC029216. Classification (NCBI taxonomy): domain Bacteria; kingdom Bacillati; phylum Actinomycetota; class Actinomycetes; order Kitasatosporales; family Streptomycetaceae; genus Streptomyces; species Streptomyces sp. NPDC029216. Next base: position 8,138 of record NZ_JBEZWL010000050.1, read on the forward strand.
CCGGCGGCGAACTCGTCCAGGGCCCGGCTCGCGGCGAGCCGGCGCCGGGCCCGGGCGGCGTAGAGGGCGGCGGCGAGGTAGCCGGGGGCCACGGCCAGGGCGAGGGCGGCGCCGAGGGCGGGCCCGTGCCGGTGTGCGGCCCAGCCGGCGGCGGCCGCCGCGAGCAGGTGGACGGCCCAGGGGAACCGCCCTCCCGCGGCCCGCGAGGGCCACACCAGGGCGGCGGCGGCGAGCAGCCCGCCGAGGACGCCCGCCCCCGGCACCCCGGCGGCGGCCGCCCCGAACGCGAGGGCGCCGGGCAGCAGGGCGCACCCGAAGCGGCGCACCACCGCCCGCGCCGCGGCCGGGGCGGCGGCGGGCTCCTGCGCCGGCTCCTCCCCGCGCGGGGTCCGGGCGTACAGCTCCTCGGCGAGCGAGAACACGTCCCGGTGCCGGAACCGCGCGGCGGTCCGGTCGGTGATCCCGTACGCCTCCAGCCCGGCGGCGATCTCCAACGCGTCGACGGCCCGCTCACAGAGTTCCCGGTGCCGGTGCAACAGCACCTTGACGGGATCCCCGCCCCGCCGCGCCGGGCGCTGCGCTCCGCCGGGTCCGGCCCCGCCGGCGTGTGGGGCGCTGGGGGCACCCCCAGCGGTAGCCGGGGGAGGGCCCGGGGGCAGGGCCCCCGGCAGCGGCGCCGCACCCGCGATGTCCGACGTCGTCATACCGCCGCCCCCTCGGCCCCGGCCGGCTCGGCCGGCTCTGCGGCGGCCCACGTCGGCGTCGTCCAGTGCCCCGGTACGCGCGCCTCCGCCGGCCGGGCGAACGGGACCGACCCCTCCGCCCGTGAGGAACCCCTGGCCAGCACCCGCAGGTAGCTCTCGCGGAAGGCCTCCACGTTCTGCTCGACGGTGAACAGCTCCAGCGCCCGCGCCCGCGCCGCCGCCCCGAGCCGCTGCGCCCGTTCGGGGTCGCCGAGCAGGGCGAGGCAGGCGTCGGCCAGCGCGCGGGGGTTGCGCGGGGGGACGACGAGCCCGGTGCCGCCGATGACCTCGCAGACGGCGCCGACGTCCGTGGACACGGTGGCCCGGCCGCACAGCATCGCCTCGACGAGGCTGATGGGGAAGCCTTCGATCACCGAGGACAGCAGCACGATCCGCCCGGCGGCGTACGCGTCGGCCGCCGAGGGCGCCTCCGGTCCGCCGACCTCCTCGAAGCAGACGGGGTTCTCCCCCACCGTCCGCGCGTCGGCGGCCTCGTCGGGGAAGAGCTGCGCGGCCAGCGAGCGGCAGTCGGCCAGGTATCCGGGCGCGGCGGCCGTGGCGAAGATCCGCAGCCGGGTCCGCGGCGCACCCCGGCGGATCTCCGCGAAGGCGTGCAGCAGCGCGATCAGGTCCTTGGCCGGCTCCACCCGCCCGACCCACACCAGGGTGTCGGGGTCCCCGCAGTCCGGGTCCTCCCCGACGGCGGCGAATCGGTCCGCCGCCATCCCCGGGTACACGGTCCGAAGGCGCTCCCGGGGCGCCCCGCAGCGCTCCTGCCAGCGGCGGGCGTGCGCGTTGCCGGGGGTCAGCAGGTCGGCGCGGGCGTAGATCTCCGAGGCCAGCCGGAGGTGGAAGGCCGCGAGCAGGGCGCGTACGGCGGGCCGGGGGCCGGGACCCTGGTCGAGGTAGCGGGCGCGCAGCTGGACCCCGTACTCGGTGACCAGCAGCGGGACCCCGCAGAAGCGTTTGGCCACCAGCCCGGGGACGGCGGCCACCCCGCCGGCGGCGGCGTGGCACACGTCGACGGCGCCGAGCCCGGGCTCCCCGTACCAGTCGAGGGACAGCGGGCGCAGCAGGCGCTCCAGTTCGTCGGCGAACTCCAGCAGGTCGGGGACCCGCGCGGCGCGCACGGCCCGGCCCGCGCCCGGGGCCCGGCAGCCGGCCTCCAGGGCCCGTACGGCGGTCTCCGAACGCAGGGCCGCGTACATGCCGCCCTGTTCGCGGGCGAGTTCGGCGAGCCCGTAGAGCCCGGCCGCGAAGGCCCCGGCCGCCGCCCCGTCACCGGATCCGGGACCGGACCCGCCGCAGATCCCGCGCACCAGTTCCCGGAAGCAGTCGGCGAAGCGCCGCCGCTCGCGCCGGGCGTGGGTCCGGCCGTCGTCGGCGGGGGCCCACAGCGGGGCGGTGCGCACGCGGGTGACGTGCCGCGGGAGCGGGACCCGGCCGCGCTCCTCCTGTTCGGCGCTGCGGCTCAGCGCGTAGAGCTCGAACTCGTGCTGCGGGAGCCCGCGCACGAGCCGGTCGCACCAGAGCCCCGCCTCTCCGGCCGCATACGGATAACCACCTTCGGTGAGCAGTCCGATCCGCACGAGTGGCACCCCCGTTCTCCCGTTCCTGGCGGTCGCCGTCGGTCCGGCGACCCGCCGCTGGAGAACTCAAGCGGATACACCGGTGGCGCGACGGACGGTTGTCCATCGCGCCACCGGAAGGGGTGAAGAGTCGTAACTTTCCCGTACGGTTCGCGTTCGAGCGCGCTAGGAATTCCCGGGGAATACCCAGGGGTTGGGCAGGCAGTGGATGTTGTCGATGTCGAGGGATTTCGTCTGCTGCTGCATGATCGGCGCGGGGGATCCCGGCTTCTGGCAGCTGACGTGCCCGTGTCCGAGCCGGTGGCCGACCTCGTGGTTGATGAGCATCTGCCGGTAGGCGAGCATCTGGTCGGCGCCGTAGGTGACGGAGCCCTGCCCCCAGCGGAAGGCGTTGATCATCACGCGGTCGGTGGAGGCGGAGTCGCAGGAGACGTTGTCGATGGTGGTGTCCAGCGAGGACTTCGCGCACCACGCGCCGGTGGTGCCGGGGCTGGCGAGGGTGATGACGAAGTCGGTTTCGCCGCCCGGCACCCGCTCGAAGGTCATCGCCCCGTCGTGGGCCCAGCTGCGCGGGTCGTTGAGGGTGCGCTGCACGGCCTCGGCGAAGAGCTGCGGGTCCATGCCGAGGCCCTGCTCCACGTCGACCCGGTAGCGCACGACCTTGCCCTTGCCGGGTGCCTTGGCGGTGCCGGGGACGGTGTCGAAGGTGCCCGGGCCGGTGAGCTTCGCGTCGATGGGCAGCTGCTGCGCCATCTGCTGTTCGTACGTCAGCGGCTGCGCGGGCGGCGGGGAGGCGGGGGTGGGGCGGCCGTCGGAGCGGGAGGCCGCCTTGTCGCCCAGGGCCCGCTGGGGATCGTCCCCGGCGGCGCGGGCGCCCGGGGCGGCCGGGTCGCCCTCGCCGGTGACCTGGCCCGCGACGACGACGGCGAGCACGGCGGTGACGGCCAGCGCGGCGATCCCCGTGTAGGTGCGGATCCGCGTGCCGCGTCCCTTCGGGACCCGGTCGGCGTCGGGCTTGCGGGGGCCCGGTACGCGGCGGTGGGAGCCGGTGGAGGTGAAGGGGTCGGGCGCGGGGGCCGGGGGCTGCTCGGCGACCCGGGGGAAGCCGGCCGCGGGGGTGCCGAAGTCGGGGGCGGCGGTGTCCCGTCGCGGTGCGGGGGGCGCGGCGGCGCGGGGGGTCCCGCGCCAGTCGCCGTACACGGAGGCGGCCGCCGGGTCCGCGCCCCAGGCGCCGCCCTCCTCGTACTGCTCGGGGTGGCCGCCGGGGCGGGCCGGGGGCGGGGCGTAACCCTGGTGGACGACGGGCGGTTCGGCGGACCGGCGGTGTCCGCGCGGCTCCCCGTACCCGTCGGACGGCCCCTGCTCGTGCGCCCGGAGTCCGGACGGCTGCGGCTCGTACGGGTCGGCCGGGTAGGGGTCGGGCTCGTACAGCCCGTCCGGGCCGGGCCCGTACGGCGACGGCGCGGGCGCCGCCGTCTGACGGGCGGGGGCGGGAGCGGGGGCCTTGCGACTATGTCGTCCCACGTACTCAGCCCTTGCCGTCTGCGGTATCTCGGTCGGTGTCCCGGGCGGCGGTGTCGCGCAGCAGCTCCCGGAAGGCGGCGGCCACCACCTCGGGGTACTCCATCATCGCCACGTGTCCGGCCTCGGGCAGGCTCAGCAGCCGCGAACCCCGGAAGGCCGCGGCGGCCTTGCGCGCCATACGGTACGAGACCAGCTGGTCCCGGCCACCGTAGACCAGCAGGGTCGGCGCGAGCACGCGCTGCGCCTGGCGCCACAGTCCGTGTTGCCCGCCGAGGGTGTACGCGTCGACGATCCCGCGCGAGGAACGGCTCATCGCCTCCCAGAAGTACGGCAGGGCCATCCGCCGTTCCATCTCCTCGACGGCGTTGCGGAACCCTTCCGGTGTCACCCGTGAGGGGTCCCCGTAACAGAGCTCCGTCACCCCCCGGGTGCGCTGTTCGGCCGTCAGGTGCCGGGTGAGACGCCCGAACAGGGCGGGCACGCCGGGCAGGGCCAGCAGGGCGGTGGGCACGGCCGAGCCCTGCACGCGCAGCTCGGGCAGCGCGGGCGAGACCAGCGTCAGGGTGCGCACGAGGTCGGGGCGGACCGCCGCGACCCGGGTGGACACGGCCCCGCCGAGGGAGTTGCCGAACAGGTGCACCGGGCCGCGTCCGGCGGCGTCCAGGTGGCGGATGACGGCGCGGGCCATCGCCGTCACCGAGTAGTCGCGGTCGGCGGGCGGCGCGGACCAGCCGAAGCCGGGCAGGTCGACCGCCTCGCCGTCGACGCCGTCGGCGAGCTGCTCCATGAGCGCCGACCAGTTCTGGGAGGAGCCGCCGAGTCCGTGCACGAAGAGCGCGGGCGGCAGGCCCTCCCGCTGCGGTGGCCGGAAACGCACGTTCATCTCCAGGCCGGGCAGCGCGACGGTGCGCAGCCCCTCTCCTTCGGCCACCCGGACGGCTCCCACCTGGGAGGTCGGCTCGGTGGTGGACCGTACGCCCGGCAGCTCGGTCGAAGACATGGGCCAATGTTACGAGACGATCACGCTCGCCCCCTGGTGTTCCCTTGTGTTCGCGGTCACAGGACCGTCTGGCGGCGCACTCGCGATCCTCCTAGGCTCATAGTGAGGACGAGCGAAGGGAGGGGAGTGGAATGACTGTCGACCCTGCGGAACCGGACACCTTCCGGGACCGGTTCGCGGACGGTCTCGACGCCGAGGCCCCGGAGGCTGACGCCGCCGAGCAGCACGCCGACATCCAGCCGCAGGAGGACGACCCGCTCACCGGCGGGGACCGGGGCGAGGCCCCGGAGGCGGACGCCGCCGAGCAGGCCCGGGTGGTACCCCTGGACGAGGAGGACTACCGCTGACAGCCTCTGCCAGGCGCTGACCAGCGTGTCCGGGGTGTGTCCAGGTCGTCCGCACAGCGAGAAAACTCGGCTTGAACCCACCAGATTCGGTTACCGAAAAGTACGATGGCGGCGCGGCGCAGAGCGCACTGTGTTCTTAGAGAAAGTGGGAGGCGGCGTGACAGCCATCGAGCAGACCGAGGCAGCGCGTCCGCGGGGTACGCGACTGCCGCGCCGTGCCCGGCGCAACCAGCTGCTGGGCGCTGCCCAGGAGGTGTTCGTCGCGCAGGGCTACCACGCTGCGGCCATGGACGACATCGCGGAGCGGGCCGGCGTCAGCAAGCCGGTGCTGTACCAGCACTTCCCCGGCAAGCTCGACCTGTACCTGGCCCTGCTGGACCAGCACTGCGAGAACCTGCTCCAGGCGGTGCGCGGGGCGCTGGAGTCCACCAGCGACAACAAGCTGCGCGTGGCCGCGACGATGGACGCCTACTTCGCGTACGTCGAGGACGAGGGCGGCGCGTTCCGGCTGGTGTTCGAATCGGACCTGACGAACGAGCCGGCGGTGCGCGAGCGCGTCGACCGGGTCTCGCTGCAGTGCGCCGAGGCCATCTCGGACGTGATCGCCGAGGACACCGGGCTGTCGAAGGACGAGTCGATGCTGCTGGCCGTGGGCCTGGGCGGGGTCTCGCAGGTCGTGGCCCGGTACTGGCTGTCGAGCGAGAGCCCGGTCGCCCGCGACACGGCGGTGGGGCTGCTGACCTCGCTGGCCTGGCGCGGTATCGCCGGCTTCCCGCTGCACGGCACGGAGGCGGCGGCCACCGAGGCCTGACCGGCCGTTGTTCGCTGCCAGCGTGTCCGCCGCGAGCCGATCGTGTCCCCTCACCGGGCTAATGTGGACCGCGTACGGCGCGGCTGATCGCGCGAACCGGACCGTCGGAGGGACAAAGCCGTGGAGGTCAAGATCGGCGTGCAGCACGCACCCCGGGAGATCGTGCTGGAGAGCGGCCTGAGCGCCGAGGAGCTGGAGAGCATCATCGCCGATGCGCTGACCGGCACCGCGCCGCTGCTGAGCCTGACCGACGTCAAGGGCCGCAAGGTCCTGGTGCCGTCCGACCGGCTGGCCTACGTCGACCTCGGCGAGCCGGCCCAGCGCAAGGTCGGTTTCGGGGCTCTCTGAGGCACTCGACTCTGAGTGGAACGGCCCGGCGGATGGTTCCGCCGGGCCGTTTCCGTTTCTTCCGCTTCGGGTAGGACCGCAGTGACCCGGTTTGCCCTGACGTAGGGGAGTGACCAGATGATGCTGATGGAGGCCGTCGGCTCCGGTCTGCTGGGCCTCGCCCTGGCGGGCGTGGCCGTGCGCGTGCTCGCCAAGCGACTGCCCTCCACCAGAACGGTGCTGGTCAGCGGGGTGACGGGCGCGCTGTTCGGGGCCTACCTGACGCACATGTCGCTGGGTCCGGGGCACAACACCCTGTTCGCGACCCTGCTGGGCGGGCTCGGCGTGTCGGCCGTCGTCCTGTCCCTGCTGCTGCGCCCGGCCGCCGGGGGCGGACGGCCCCCGCGCCGGCCTCCGTTTTCGCTCCCGTCGCGGAGCTGAGCGGGACCGGGCGGGCTAGGCCGTGTTTTAGAACTCGCCTAGGTCCGTCAGGCGGCGAGGCCGAGGGCGGCCATGCGCTTGGTGTGGGCCTTGGTGATCCGGGTGAACATCTCGCCGACGGCCGCCAGGTCGAAGCCGGCCGCCATCCCGTCCACGCCGCCGACCAGCATGGTGGACAGCGCGTCGCGCTCGGCGACCACGCGCTGGGCCTGCGAGAGGGCCTCACCCATCAGACGGCGCGCCCACAGGGCGAGCCGGCCGCCGACGCGCGGGTCGGCCTCGATCGCGGCGCGCACCTTCTCCACGGCGAAGCCGCCGTGGCCGGTGTCGTCGAGGACGCCGACGACCAGGGCGCGGGTGTCGGTGTCGAGGTGGGTGGCGACCTCACGGTAGAAGTCGCTGGCGATCGAGTCGCCGACGTAGGCCTTGACCAGGCCCTCCAGCCAGTCCGAGGGAGCGGTCTGGCGGTGGAAGTCGTCCACGCCCTTCGCGAAGGGCTCCATCGCGGCCGTGGGCTCGGCGTCGATCGCCGCGAGCCGGTCGCGCAGCCGCTCGAAGTGGTGGAACTCGGCGGAGGCCATCTTCGCCAGCTCGGCCTTGTCGCCCAGGGTGGGCGCGAGCTTCGCGTCCTCGGCGAGGCGCTCGAAGGCCGCGAGCTCTCCGTACGCCAGCGCGCCGAGGAGGTCCACGACGGCGGCCCGGTACTGCGGGGAGGCGGAGGCGGTCGCCCAGTCCTGGGCGGCGATCCCCTGCGCCCCGGCCGGGGCGTTCTCGTCGGCGGGAGATGCGTTTTCAACAGTCGACATGCTCCGCACAATAGCCCGCCGAAAGGCGGGACAAGTCACCACACCTGAACACTGCCTGTCTGTGTAAACCCGCCTACCTGGTGAATTCACCCGACACACCTGCGCGATTCCGGGGTACAGTGGTAATGCGCCTGCCGAATACTCGGCGGGCCATCCGAATGAGGATGCCCGGTCGGTGGCCCGATCGGCTCCACCCGACCGCCCTCGGTGCGGGGAGTACGTCCATGCGTACCACCTCCACGAGGGGCCCCCTCAGCGGCATGAGCGCCTGAGCGATGGCAGTGGTCCCGCGCAGCTTCGTACGACCCTCCCGAACCCCGGGTGGGCGCAGTACCGCAAGCCCGGCACGGTAGGACCCCCCTCGCCGCCTCGCGCCGCGTCTCACAGAAGAGGCAGCACCCTGACTACGTTCCGAGAGCTCGGGATCTTTCCCGAGACCGCCGAGGCCCTGGAAGCCGTCGGCATCGTGTCCCCCTTCCCCATCCAGGAGATGACCCTCCCCGTCGCCCTCTCCGGCACGGACGTCATCGGCCAGGCCAAGACCGGAACCGGCAAGACGCTCGGTTTCGGCCTTCCCCTGCTGGAGCGCGTCGTCGTCCCCGCGGACGTCGAGGCCGGCCGGGCCAAGCCCGAGCAGCTGACCAACGCCCCGCAGGCCCTCGTGGTGGTTCCGACCCGCGAGCTGTGCACCCAGGTCACCAACGACCTGCTGACCGCCGGCAAGGTCCGCAACGTCCGCGTCCTCGCCATATACGGCGGCCGTGCCTACGAGCCGCAGGTCGAGGCGCTCCAGAAGGGCGTCGACGTGATCGTCGGCACCCCGGGCCGTCTGCTGGACCTGGCCGGGCAGAAGAAGCTCGACCTGTCCCACGTCAAGGCCCTCGTCCTCGACGAGGCCGACGAGATGCTCGACCTGGGCTTCCTGCCCGACGTCGAGAAGATCATGAACCTGCTGCCCGCGAAGCGCCAGACCATGCTGTTCTCGGCGACCATGCCGGGCGCGGTCATCGGTCTCGCCCGCCGCTACATGACGCAGCCGACGCACATCCGCGCCGTCTCCGAGGACGGCGAGGGCGCGACCGTCGCCAACATCAAGCAGCACGTCTTCCGCGCGCACAACATGGACAAGCCGGAGCTCGTCTCCCGCATCCTCCAGGCCGAGGGCCGTGGCCTCGCCATGATCTTCTGCCGGACCAAGCGCACGGCGGCCGACATCGCCGAGCAGCTGGAGAAGCGCGGCTTCGCCTCCGGCGCCGTCCACGGCGACCTGGGCCAGGGCGCCCGCGAGCAGGCGCTGCGCGCGTTCCGCAACGGCAAGGTCGACGTGCTGGTGTGCACCGACGTCGCCGCGCGCGGCATCGACGTCGAGGGCGTGACCCACGTCATCAACTACCAGACGCCCGAGGACGAGAAGACCTTCCTGCACCGCGTGGGCCGCACCGGCCGCGCGGGCAACAAGGGCATCGCCGTCACCCTGGTCGACTGGGACGACATCCCGCGCTGGCAGCTGATCAACAAGGCGCTGGAGCTGGACTTCCACGACCCGGTGGAGACGTACTCCACGTCCCCGCACCTGTACGAGCAGATGAACATCCCGGCCGGCACCAAGGGCATCCTGCCGCGCGCCGAGCGCACGCGGGCCGGCCTGAAGGCCGAGGACCTCGAGGACCTGGGCGAGACCGGCGGCCGCGGTGGCCGTGGCGGCCGCGGCGCCGCCCCGGTCGCGACCGAGGAGCGTGCCCCCCGGACCCGTACGCCGCGTCAGCGTCGCCGCACCCGTGGTGGTTCGGAGGTCGCCGACGAGGTCGAGGCCGCGGCTGCTCCGGAGGCCCCGGCCGCCGAGGCCGTCGCCGCCGACGAGCCGCGCCGTCCGCGCCGCCGCCGCACCCGGCTGACGGCGGCCGCCGTCGCCGCGGTGAACGAGGCCGGCGCGCCGGTCGCGGTGGCCGAGGCCCCGGTCGTCGAGGCTGCGGTCGTCGAGGCTGCCGTCGTCGAGGCTGCGGCTCCGGCCGTGGCCGAGGAGGCGACGGTGGTCAGGCCGCGCCGGACCCGGACCCGCAAGGCGGCGGCTCCGGTCGCCGAGGCCGCCCCGGTCGTCGAGGCCCCGGTCGTCGAGGCCGTCGCGGTCGAGGCGCCGGTCGCCGAGGAGGCTCCGGCCAAGCCGAAGCGCACCCGGACCCGCAAGGCCGCCATCGCGGAGACCCCGGTGGCGGAGGCCCCCGTGGCCGCCGCTCCGGCCGCCGAGGCCAAGGCCCCGGCCCGGCCGCGCCGGGTTCCGACCCGCAAGGCCGCGCCCACCCCGATCCCGGACGTGGTCATCGACGAGGCGCCCGTCGCCCCGCGCCGGACCCGGACCCGCAAGGTGGCCGCCCCGGCCGCCGAGCCGCAGTTCCAGATCGCCCCGCCGAGCGAGCCGGTCCGCACGACCCGCCGCTTCCGCTAGGCACCGCGAGTACGGCCCCGGTCCCCCTTCCGAGGGGGGCCGGGGCCGTCCTCGTACCCGGCCCTACGGGCCGGTAACCTCGGGCCATGAGCAAGCCGCCGCGCCTCACCCTGCCCCCCGCCGCCCGCGCGTACCGCCTGGCCACCTCCCGCGGCGAGTTCGCCGTGCACGAGGCCGGCGAACCCGTCCACGGCACCGCCCTGCTCGTCCCCGGGTTCACCGGCAGCAAGGAGGACTTCATCGCCCTCCTGGAGCCGCTCGCCGCCGCCGGATACCGGGTGGTCGCCGTGGACGGGCGCGGGCAGCACGAGAGCCCCGGCCCGCGCGAGGAGTCCGCGTACGAGCTGCACGAGCTGGCCCTCGACGTACTGGCCCAGGCCGAGGCGCTGGCGGACGACGGCCCGCTGCACCTGGTCGGCCACTCCCTCGGCGGGCTGGTCTCGCGCGCCGCGGTGCTGCGGGACGCCTCCCCCTTCACCTCCCTGACCCTGATGAGCAGCGGCCCGGCCGCGATCACGGAGGAGCAGCAGGCCCGTACGAAGCTGCTGGTAGCGGCCCTGGAGGCGATGCGGCACGACATGCCCGCCATCTGGGAGGCGATGCGGGCCCATGACCCCGAGGACGCCGTCCCGGACTCCCCCGAGCTGGCGGCGTTCCTGCGCGAGCGCTGGCTGGCGACCGTCCCCGAGCAGCTGATCACCACCGGCCGGGTGCTGGTCTCGGAGCCGGACCGGGTGGCGGAGCTGGCGGCGGTGCCGCTGCCGAAGCTGGTCCTGTCGGGGGCGGTCGACTACGCCTGGCCGGTGCCGCTGATGGACGAGATGGCCGTCCGTCTGGGGGCTTCCCGGGTGGTGGTCGAGGGGGCCGAACACTCCCCGAACGCGGAGAACCCGCAGGTCACGGCCGCATCTCTAGTGAGGTTCTGGCGATCTTCGACCACCCGGTAGTTAGCTAAGGAAAAAATTTCCTTAGCGTAGGGAATGTTTCTGAAGGGCAGCCGGTTGACCCCTGTGCAAGGAGAACACCGACGAAGGGAGAAGCCGTGCGCTTCGAGATTCTGCGCCTGGACGATGTCGACGGAACCGCCGTGGACAGCACCGTCGTGGACGCGGCCTCCGTCAACCGGATCGTGCAGCAGGCGGCCGCCATCGGCCAGCGCATCCTGATCCGACCGGCCGAGAGTGCGTCCTCCTGATGCTTCCCGAAACGCCCCCGTACCGATCCGGTACGGGGGCGTTCGCATGTGCGGGCGGGGTCAGGCGCCTCGGACGACCTGGAGCACGCCGTTGATGATCTGCTGGACGGCGATGGCGGAGAGCATCATGCCGGCCAGGCGGGTGACCAGGACGACGCCGCCGTCCTTGATGACCCGGATGATCACCAGCGAGTAGCGCATGGTCAGCCAGAGGACCACGTGCATCGCCGCGATCGCGGTCCAGACGGAGAGCTGCCCGCTGAACCCGTCGGCCTTCTGCACGGCCAGGATGACGGACACGATCGCACCGGGACCGGCCAGCAGCGGCATGCCCAGCGGGACGAGGGCGACGTTGACGTCCTTGGTCTGCTTGGGCTCGTCGGTCTTGCCGGTGAGCAGGTCGAGCGCGATCAGCAGGAGCAGCAGACCACCGGCGATCATCAGCGCCGGGACGGAGACGTGCAGGTAGTCCAGGATCTGCTGACCGCAGATGCCGAAGGTCGCGATCACGCCGAAGGCGACGCAGACGGCCTGCCAGGCCATGCGGCGCTGGACCTTGGCGGCACGGCCGGAGGTCAGGGCGAGGAAGATCGGTGTGATGCCCGGCGGGTCCATAATCACAAAAAGCGTGAGAAAAAGGGATCCGAAGACGGCGAAGTCGAACACAGTGATGCCTTGCATAGAGAGGTGTTACGAAAAAGGGCGAGGGGGGAGGGCGCGCCCGGGCGCGGCGACCGCCTCGGCGGCGGTCGGCGAGACTCAGGCGCGGGCGTCTCCACCGGCGCCCGGCACGGGGAAGGCCCCCGTCGCACGGCGCGTGATCTCGCCGTAGATCTCGGGGTCGGTGGTGTACTCCCCGAGACGGCAGGTCTTGCGGCTGCCGTGGTAGTCGCTGGAGCCGGTCGTCAGCAGACCGAGTTCCCCGGCCAGTCCGCGCAGGCGCGCGCGGGTGTCGGTGTCGTGGTCCATGTGGTCCACCTCGATGCCGTCCAGGCCCGCGGCCGCGAGGGCGGCTATCGCCTCCTCGGGCACGCATTGGCCGCGCTTGACGGCGGCGGGGTGCGCGAAGACGGTGACCCCGCCGGCCGCCTTGACCAGGCGGATGGCGTCGAAGGGGTCGAGCTCGTGCTTCTCGGCGTACGCGCGGCCGCCGTCGGCGAGCCAGTCCGCGGTGAACGCGTCGGAGACGGTGGGGACGACCCCCAGCTCGACCATGGCGGTGGCGATGTGCGGACGCCCGACGGAGCCGTCCCCGGCGATCCGGGCCACCTGCTCCCAGGTCACGCCGACGCCCAGCTCCTGGAGCTTGCCGATCATGGCCTGGGCGCGGGGGGTGCGGTCGTCCCGCACGAGCTCCCGCTCACGGGCGAGCTCGGGCTCCCGCGGGTCGAAGAGGTAGGCCAGCATGTGCAGCCCGACCCCGTCGAGCCGGCAGGACAGCTCGGCCCCGGTGACCAGTGTGAGGCCCTGCGGCACGGCCGCGATGGCCTCGGCGTATCCCCCGACGGTGTCGTGGTCGGTCAGCGCGACCACGTCCAGCCCGGCCGCGGCGGCGTTGCGCACCAGCTCGGCGGGGCTGTCGGTGCCGTCGGAAGCCGTGGAGTGGGCGTGCAGGTCGATGCGCACAGCCGGGCTCCAGGGGTCGGACGGACGAAGGGGACACTCCAGGGTACCGGTGCCGGGAGGGGGGCGGGGTCGGGGGAGGGACGGGTTCCGGTGGGGCGGCCTCAGAGAAGGGTTGGGGCTTTCCCGTCAGTCTCATCGTCCTTCCGCGTCGGGCCGGCCTGTCAAGGGCGCTCCTTCGTCGCGTCGCTACGCGATGGCCTTCGGCCACCCTTGACAGACCGCCCCGCCACGAAAAGCCGAAGACTGCCGGGAAAACCCCAAAGGAACGGGACGGTTGTTCATTGACCATCCGGCTCCCTCAGCGATGAGGCGAGCAGGCCGGGTCCGGCAGACCGGGCATCCGGCCCCTCCAGATCCCTGATTCGGGACCAGGGCCCGCCCGACGCCCCAGATCGCTACGCGCTGCCCAGATTTCGGCGTCTGCCGCCCGTCTGGGGCCGATCCCCGCACCCAAGGACGATGAAATCGTCCTCCGGGCCCGCCAGGCGCATCAGATCGCTACGCGCTCCTCATTTCTCGGCGTCCGCCGGCCGTCTTGGGTCGATACCTGCACCCCAGGACGACGAGGACGTCATCCCGGCCCAGGACGGCCGTCGGACGCTGAGGCAAGAGGAGCGCGTAGCGATCTGGCGCGCCAGGGGCGTCCGGAGACCCTCCTGATCGTCCTTGGGTGCGGGTATCGGCTCCAGACGGCCGCTGGACGCCGAAATCTGGGCAGCGCGTAGCGATCTGGGGCGTGGGTTGCCCCTGGGCCCGGATCAGGATCTGGAGGGGCCGGATGCCCGGCGAGGCGGACCCGGCCTGCTCGCCTCATCGCTGATCCGGCCGCATGTCCAATAAGGAACCGGCCCGTCCTTTTGGGGGTTTCCCGGCAGTCCTTGTCTTTCCGGGGCGGGGCGGGCTGTCAAGGGTGGCCGAAGGCCATCGCGAAGCGACGCGACCGAAGGGAGCGCCCTTGACAGGCCGGCCCGAACCGGAAGGACAGTGGGACTGACGGGAAAGCCCCAAGGCATCTCTGAGACCGCCCAGCCGAAACCCCGCCACCCCCCGACCCCGGCCGCCCGTCCGTCCGTCCCACCGCCGCCCACCGGGCCGGGACGGCCCCCACCTCAAGGCCCCAGAATCCGCGGACTAAGCGCCCCGCACGGGACCAGCTCCACCTCCGCGCCCGCGTCGCGCAGGTCGGCCAGGACGAGTTCGTCGTACATCAGCAGGCCCGACTGTTCCGGCCAGACGATGGCCCACAGCCAGAGCCCGCCGGCCTCGCCCGCGAAGACGGCCCGGTCCTCCGGGGCCCCCTTCACGTGCCACAGCGGGGTCGGCCGGCCGTCGGCGACGACCTTGGCGTGCGGGGGGCCCGAGACGTCGAGGCCCGCGCCGGGGTCGGGGCCGTCGATGCCCGCGAAGCGGGCTCCGAGGCCGACGCCCAGTTCCTCGGCGACCAGCAGCAGCTCGCCCAGGCCGCCCAGGGGGCCGGGGCCCGTGCAGGCCACGACGGTGGCGCGGCCGCCGGTCCGGTCGTCACCGGCGGACGCGACCCCCGTGAACAGCCATCCCACCGGCAGCGGCCACGGCATCCACACCGGCACCTTGGCCCGGTTCGCCACCACGCTCAGGGCCTCCACGCTGGGCGGGATGACGGGCTGCAGCGGGTGGACGGCGCCGTGCACGGCGCACTGCCAGGAGTCGGAGAAAAGACCGGGCGCACGGACCCGGCCACCACACCTCGGGCAACTCGGTTCGCCCCTCATAGGAAGCACGCTCCTCCCCGCCCGGCGCCCCGTCAAGACGCGATCACCCGTCCGGATGGCGTCCGTCTGCGCGGACACCGCGCTCAGTCCAGTGCGACGGCCGTACGCAGAGGGTCCCGCAGATCCGTGCCGCGCGCGAGCCAGCGCTCCTGGAGGGCGGCCGCGCCGTGCACCCGCTTCCAGGCGGCCTCGTTCGCCGTCATCGGGAGCAGGGGGAGGAAGCGTACGGGGTCCATCGGCTCGTCCAGCACGAGGTCCTCGACCAGTCCGCCCGGCTCCGCGACGAGGACGGAGGTGAACGGCGCCCCCTCCCACAGCGGTTCGCCCACGTCGAGCGAGGCGCCGGGGGCCACGACGAGCCCCTCGACCATCGGGGAGGCCGCGAGCACCGCGAGGGGCCGCAGCACCTTGTCGGTGGGCGCGAGCCCCGCCCGTACGGTCAGCACCAGCTCGGCGCGCGGGCCGCGCACCGGGTCGGCGACCACGGCGGTCGGGTCGGTCATGGGGTGCGCGGACATGCCGAGGGTCGCGTACCGGACGAGGTCGCCCTCGGCGAAGCGGAGGACCTCGATGCGGTCGGTGCCCAGGAAGGTGACGGCGGCGCGGGCGTCGGGTTCGCCGAACGCGCTGCGCAGCCGGGCTTCGACGAGGGCCGGAATTTCTGCCATGGAGCGAGCATAGAACTCCTATCCGCCGGGTAAAGGCAGGGCTTTGACCATCCGTCGGCTGATAGTGTTGACAGCTGGTCGGGGCCGCGCGCAGAAGCGTGATTCAGGGCTCCGGCGACAGGACGTCCCCCACGGGGGACCGGCCGGAGGAGGTGGGGCTGCGATGGATCGAAGTCGATCGTGCAGTACCAATCGCTCTTCGGCGTCCTTCCAGGGCGGCTCCAGCCCCCTTTGATCTTCTGATCAGCAGAAGAGCGACGGCAGAACTTTGTCCTCCCGTCCTGTTTCCCTCCGTCCGCACGGGCCCGTCCCGCCCGTCGCCGGAGGGCCTCCCACCCGTGCGGTCCGCAGCCGTGCGCGAGAAGGAGCCTGCCATGTCGATGCTGCCCTACCTCCGTGCCGCCGTCCGTCCGGCACTGCGCAAGTCCGCCCCCGTACAGCCCTGCTACGACCCCACCCGCGACCCCTCCGCCAGCAGTGCGGTCGTCGACTGCGCCGTGTACCGCGACGGCCGGCGGGTGCAGGGCGACTGCCTGACGCCCCGTGAGGCGCTGCGCCGGGTCCGGGAGGACGGCGGGTTCGCCTGGATCGGCCTGCACGAGCCCACCGAGGCCGAGTTCGCCGGGATCGCCGCCACCTTCGGGCTGCACCCCCTCGCCGTGGAGGACGCGGTGCACGCGCACCAGCGGCCGAAGCTGGAGCGCTACGACGAGACCCTGTTCACCGTCTTCAAGACGATCCACTACGTGGAGCACGCCGAACTCACCGCCACCAGCGAGGTGGTGGAGACCGGCGAGGTGATGTGCTTCACCGGCCCCGACTTCGTGATCACCGTCCGGCACGGCGGCCAGGGCTCCCTGCGGTCCCTGCGCCACCGCCTCCAGGACGACCCCGAGCTCCTCGCCCGCGGCCCCTCGGCGGTGCTGCACTCGATCGCCGACCACGTGGTGGACGGCTACATCGCGGTCGCCGCGGCCGTGCAGGACGACATCGACGAGGTGGAGAGCGCGGTCTTCGCCGCCCCCGCCAAGGGCGTCGCCCGGGGCGGCGACGCGGGCCGCATCTACCAGCTCAAGCGCGAGGTGCTGGAGTTCAAGCGGGCCGTCGCGCCGCTGCTGCGGCCGATGGAGCTGCTGAGCGAGCGGCCCATGCGGCTGGTGGACCCGGACATCCAGAAGTACTTCCGCGACGTCGCCGACCACCTCGCCCGGGTGCACGAGCAGGTCATCGGCTTCGACGAGCTGCTGAACTCGATCCTCCAGGCGAACCTGGCCCAGGCCTCCGTCGCCCAGAACGAGGACATGCGCAAGATCACCTCCTGGGCGGCGATCGTCGCCGTCCCCACGATGATCTGCGGGGTGTACGGGATGAACTTCGACCACATGCCGGAGCTGCACTGGCGCTACGGCTATCCGATGGTGATGGCCGCCATCGTGGGCAGCTGCTTCGCCATCCACCGGACCCTGCGGCGCAACGGCTGGCTGTAGGAGCCATCGGTAGCGCTGCGGAGGCCACCCCCTACGCTGGGCCCATGACTCTCAGCGCACTCGATCTGGCCCTCGTCGAGGAGGCCTCCAAGAAGTCCGGCCTGATCTGGGTCCGCGGCATGGGGGCCGACCGGGCCCTGTGGCACGCCTGGGTGGACGGCGCCGCGCACGTGCTCGGCGACGGGCCCGGTGAGCAGCCCTTCCCGGGGCTCGCCGACGGGGCCGCGGCCGAGGTGACCGTACGCAGCAAGGACAAGGGCGGCCGGCTCGTGGCCTGGACCGCGGCCGTACGGGAGATCGCGCCCCGCACCGGGCCCTGGGAGACGGCCGTCGCCGAGCTGAAGGGCAAGCGGCTGAACGCGCCCGACTCGGAGGAGATGACCGAGCGCTGGGCCCGGGAGTGCCGGCTGCTGCGCCTGGAGCCGGTGGCGGTGGCCGACCGGCTGCCCGAGGGTTCGCTGGCCGCGGCGCCGCTGGACTCCCCCGCGATCACCCGCAGGCCGATCCCGGCTGGGCTGCCGAAGCTGCTGCTGAAGCGGAAGAAGAAGGCCTGACCGGGGTTCCGGGGGCTCAGCCCTTGGTGAGGTCCGCGCCCTGGCCCGAGGAGCTGCCGCCCGAGGTCCCGGTGCCCGTACCGCCGGTGCCCGTACCGCCCGTGCTCGTACCCGTTCCCTTCGAGGGGGCCGGAGACGCTCCGGTGCCCGTGCCGTCCTTGGTGGTCGGCAGCTGGGAGCCGTAGTCCACGGTCTGGTCCTGCGCCGGTGCCTCCAGCGGGAAGGGCTTGCCCCATTCGGACAGCTCCACCCGGCCCGCGCCGCCCGCGCGCTCCATCCGCAGCGGGTACGGCGTCCCCTCCAGGGACACCGTCAGCTTGCCGCCCTTGCCCGCGTCGGCCACGAGCGGTACCGCCCGGGTGTGGCCGACGGTGGTGTAGCCGCCCTTGGTGAGCTTGCCCTGGAGGCCGAGGAGCCCGTCGAGCAGCACGTGCATGTCGGTGAACCCGCGGAACTGCTTGTACGTGGGGTCGCTCTCGGGGACCTTCACGTACTTGTCGCCGAGCTTGCCGGCGGAGTCCGACTTCCCCCAGAAGGCCGCGCTCGCCTTCAGGTACAGCTGCTCGCCGACCCGCAGCAGCTGGAAGGTGTCCGCCTGCGACTTCACCTCGCCGGAGCCGCCGTCCGCCTTGAGCCGCATGTCCAGGGTGAAGGACTTGCCGCCGCTGACCAGGGTTCCGGAGAGGTGCACCGAGGTGGCCGCGGTGGCCGCGGCCTTCGCCTGGTCCTCGATCTTCTCCGGTGTCTGCTTGCCGACCCCGTTCGTTCCCTTGTCGGGGTCCGCCTTCTCCTCGCAGCCCGCCCCGGTGACGGCGATGCCCGCGCACAGGGCACCGATGACGGCGGCCCGGCGCAGCCGTACGGCGGAGGGGAAGGCGGTCACGTCGGGTGCCTCTCGTCGTGGGTCAGCGAGCAGCAGGCAGCGTACCCGCCTCCGGAACCGGCCCCGCCGGACCCCCGGCCGGACCGCCCCACCAGGACGCTTTCCCCCGGCAGGGGCTAGCCTGAGGCACGGCAGGACTGGTGATCGACGCTCTAGGAGGCGCTCGGATGGGTGCAGGCGCCCCGCGGATCTTCGTCTCCCATCTGTCGGGTGTGCCCGTCTTCGACCCCAATGGCGACCAGGTCGGCCGCGTCCGCGACCTCGTCGCGATGCTGCGCGTCGGCGGGCGCCCGCCGAGGCTGCTGGGCCTGGTGGTCGAGGTGGTCAGCCGGCGCCGGATCTTCCTGCCGATGACCCGGGTGACGGGCGTGGAGTCCGGGCAGGTCATCACCACCGGGGTCGTCAACATGCGGCGCTTCGAGCAGCGCCCGACGGAACGGCTGATCATCGGCGAGCTGCTGGACCGCCGGGTGACGCTCGTGGCCAGCGGTGAGGAGGTCACCGTCCTGGACGTGGCCATCCAGCAGCTGCCGGCCCGGCGCGACTGGGAGATCGACCGGATCTTCGTGCGCAAGGGCAAGGGCGGCGCGCTGCGCCGCCGGGGCGAGACCCTGACCGTGGAGTGGTCGGCGGTGACCGGCTTCTCCCTGGAGGAGGAGGGCCAGGGCGCCGAGAACCTGGTCGCCACCTTCGAGCAGATGCGCCCGGCCGACGTGGCGAACGTGCTGCACCACCTGACGCCGAAGCGGCGCGCCGAGGTGGCCAACGCCCTCGACGACGACCGGCTCGCGGACATCCTGGAGGAGCTGCCCGAGGACGAGCAGGTGGAGATCCTCGGCAAGCTGAAGGAGGAGCGCGCCGCCGACGTCCTGGAGGCGATGGACCCCGACGACGCGGCCGACCTGCTCTCGGAGCTGCCCGAGGACGACCAGGAGCGGCTGCTGACGCTGATGCAGCCGGATGACGCGGCCGACGTGCGCCGCCTGCTGTCGTACGAGGAGAACACCGCGGGCGGTCTGATGACCACCGAGCCGATCGTGCTGCGGCCCGACGCGACCGTCGCCGACGCCCTGGCCCGGGTGCGCCAGTCGGACCTGTCGCCGGCGCTGGCGGCGCAGGTGTACGTGTGCCGGCCGCCGGACGAGACGCCGACGGGCAAGTACCTGGGGACGGTGCACTTCCAGCGGCTGCTGCGGGACCCCCCGTTCACCCTGGTCAGCTCGATCGTGGACACGGACCTGCCGCCGCTGCCCCCGGACGCCTCGCTGCCCGTGGTGACGAGCTACCTGGCCGCGTACAACATGGTCGCGGCGCCCGTCGTCGACGAGAGCGGCTCGCTGCTGGGTGCGGTGACGGTCGACGACGTCCTGGACCACCTGCTGCCCGAGGACTGGCGGGAGACGGACTTCCACTCCGAGGAGGCCGTCAGTGGCCACTGAACGCGGACGCGGCGAGGCGGCGCGCGAGCGTCGCCGGGAGCGGCGCGAGCAGGCCCGTGAGGGGCTCTCGGAGCGGCTGGAAGAGGCGGCGCGGGTGCGCACCGAGCGGTTGGCGGAACGTTCCTCCGAGCGGGCGCGGGGCGGTGCGCCCTCGGGTGCCAGCGCGCTGACGCGCTCGCGGGTGCGGCTGGACCAGCCGCGCCAGGACCGGCGCAAGCTGCTGCCCGAGTACGACCCGGAGGCCTTCGGGCGGCTGTCGGAGCGGGTGGCGCGGTTCCTCGGGACGGGCCGGTTCATCGTCTGGATGACGCTGGTCATCGTGGTGTGGGTGCTGTGGAACGTGTTCGCGCCGGACCCCCTGCGCTTCGACAAGTACCCGTTCATCTTCCTGACGCTGATGCTGTCCCTCCAGGCCTCGTACGCGGCCCCGCTGATCCTGCTCGCGCAGAACCGGCAGGACGACCGGGACCGGGTCACCCACGAGCAGGACCGCAAGCAGAACGAGCGCTCGATCGCGGACACCGAGTACCTGACCCGGGAGATCGCGGCGCTGCGGATGGGCCTGGGCGAGGTCGCCACGCGCGACTGGATCCGCTCGGAGTTCCAGGACCTGATCAAGGAGATGGACGAACGGCGGCTGCTCTCCGGCGAAAGTGACGAAGGCGACCGCTGATCGGCTTACCGGAGCCCTGCTGCCGAGCCGTACCATCGGGGCATGGCTACCGAGACACCCTCCGCCGCCGTGCCGGAGCAGGACGCGATCCTGGACGCGCTGGCGACGGTCAACGACCCCGAGATCCACCGGCCGATCACCGAACTCGGCATGGTCAAATCGGTGGAGATCGGCGACGGCGGCGCGGTCGCCGTCACGGTCTACCTGACGGTGTCGGGCTGTCCCATGCGCGAGACCATCACCAAGAACGTCACCGAGGCCGTCGAGAAGGTCGCCGGCGTCACCTCCGTCGCCGTCTCCCTGGACGTGATGAGCGACGCGCAGCGCAAGGAGCTGGCGGCCAGCCTGCGCGGCGGCACCGCCGAGCGCGAGGTGCCCTTCGCCAAGCCGGGCTCGCTGACCCGCGTCTACGCGGTCGCCTCCGGCAAGGGCGGCGTCGGCAAGTCCTCCGTCACGGTCAACCTGGCGGCGGCGATGGCGGCCGACGGGCTGAAGGTCGGCGTGGTCGACGCGGACATCTACGGGCACAGCGTGCCGCGGATGCTGGGTGTGGAGGGCAAGCCCACCCAGGTCGAGAACATGATCATGCCGCCGTCCGCGAACGGCGTGAAGGTCATCTCCATCGGCATGTTCACCCCGGGCAACGCCCCGGTGGTGTGGCGCGGCCCGATGCTGCACCGAGCGCTCCAGCAGTTCCTGGCCGACGTGTTCTGGGGCGACCTGGACGTGCTCCTGCTGGACCTCCCGCCGGGCACGGGCGACATCGCCATCTCGGTGGCGCAGCTGGTCCCGAACGCGGAGATCCTGGTCGTCACCACTCCGCAGCAGGCCGCGGCCGAGGTCGCGGAGCGGGCCGGGTCGATCGCCGTGCAGACGCACCAGAAGATCGTCGGTGTCGTCGAGAACATGTCCGGGCTGCCCTGCCCGCACTGTGACGAGATGGTGGACGTCTTCGGCACGGGCGGCGGCCAGCTGGTCGCGGACGGCCTGACGAAGACCACCGGCGCCACGGTGCCGGTGCTCGGCCAGATCCCGATCGACGTGCGGCTGCGCGAGGGCGGCGACAACGGTCAGCCGGTCGTCCTGGCGGCCCCGGACTCCCCGGCGGGCGCGGCCCTGCGAACGATCGCGGGCAAGCTGGGCGGCCGGGCCCGCGGCCTGTCGGGCATGTCCCTGGGCATCACCCCGCGCAACAAGTTCTGACGACGCAGGTGTGGGCAACCGTGCCGCAGGGCGGCACAGGTGGGCACACCGGCACCACAGGCCGCCCGCACGGGCCGCGAAGCGTGAAGGGCACCGCCGCCAGGCGGTGCCCTTTCCCGTACCCCTACTCGTACACCGCAAGGTCGGCGATGGCGGAGAAGCCCAGCCCGTACGCGCTCATCCCCCGCCCGTACGCCCCCAGGTGCACCCCGCTCCCGGTCGACCCGGCCAGCACCCAACCGAACTCCGACTCCCGGTAGTGGAACGGCGTCGGCTCCCCGTCCACGGGCAGCGACAGCGTCGACCAGTCCGGTCCCGCGAGGTCGTCGGCGAGTTCCCACGCCGCCTCGGTCTGCTGGTCCAGCCAGTCGTCGCGCAGGCTGTGGTCCATCTGCGGCGGCCAGCTGTAGGCCAGCAGCCCGGACCCGGCCAGCCAGGCGGCCGAGGAGACCGAGGTGGCCTCCAGTACGCCGGTGCCGTCACCGCTGCGGCGCAGGGGGTTGCTGGCGACGGTGACCACCACCGCGAACCGCTCCTTCTCGCCGGTGGCGATCTCGCCCCGGACCGACGGCTCGTCGCCGTGGCCGGTGGAGCCGTGCTCCACGGTGCCGTCGGCGCCGGTGCCGACCTGCATCAGCCAGCGGGGGCCGGTGAAGGCCCCGTCCAGCCCGTACCAGGGGAAATCGGCCCTCAGGTATCCCTCGGCCGCACGTCGGGCCGCCGGGACGGGTGCGGTGGCGTCGGCGGGCGGTGCCGCCGGCTGGGCCGGCTCGGGCTGCGCGGCTGCGGCGTCGGGGGCTTCGGCAGGCTGCGCGCCCACCCTGCCACTGCTCGTACTCGTCGTCTCCATGGGCGGCCTCTCGTTCCGTAGGATCCGGAACGGCCCCTCCCCCTCGCTTCGCTGGGGGGACCCCCACCCTTGGGCGTCCTGCGTCCGGACAGATGGAGGATAGCCAGCCGACCCGGGATCGACGGGCAGGCCACGGCTCAGGTGGCGTCGGCGTCGAAGGGCGTACGGGCTTCCTGGGCCGGTGCGGCGGGCTTCTTCAGCAGATCCGGACCGGGGCCGGCGGCGGGCGTGGCGGGCGCCGGGGAGGCCGAGGGGGCCTGCCCGGTCTCGCGGCTGTTGACCGCGTCGGTGACCTCGTTCAGCTCCTTGCGGAGGTCGAAGCTGGTGCGGAGGTCCTGGAGGTCCTCGTTCTCGGCCAGCTGCTTGCGGATGAAGGTCTTGGGGTTCAGGTCCTCGAACTCGAAGTCCTTGAACTCGGGCCCCAGTTCGGAGCGGATGTCCTGCTTGGCGCTGTCCGAGAACGCGCGGATCTTGCGGATGAAGCCCGAGACGTCCTGGATGACCTTCGGGAGCTTGTCCGGCCCGAAGATGAGGATGGCGAGCACCACGATGGTGACAAGTTCGAGTGCGCCTATGTCGTTGAACACCTTGCCGCTCCTCGGCTCTCTCCACGTCCGGCCCGGTCAACGGTACCCGGCGATCCCGGCCCGCCCCTACGCCGGTGCGGGGCCTTCGCCGGATTCACCCGGCCGTCGTGCCGTGTTTGCCGGGGGCCACCGGCCTCAGGAGCCGCTGGCCGAGCCGAGGACGACGTCCAGGGTGCGTTCCTGGCCCTCGCGCAGCACGGTCAGGGAGAGGTGGTCGCCGGGCCGGTGGGCGCGGATCTTGATGATCAGCTCGTCGCCTCCGTGCACACGGACCCCGTCGACCTTGGTGATCACGTCGCCGGGGCGGATCCCGGCGCGGGCCCCGGGGCCGCCGGCGACGACGGCGGGCTTGCCGTCCTCGCCCTTGGCGTCGACCCGGGCTCCGTCGCCCTTGTACTGCATGTCCAAGGTGACCCCGATGACCGGGTGGGTGGCGTGGCCGGTGCGGATGAGTTCCTCGGCGACGCGCTTGCCCTGGTTGACGGGGATGGCGAAGCCGAGGCCGATGCTGCCGCTCTGGCGGGTGCGGTCGCCGTCGTCGTCGCCCTTGTCGGCTCCGCGGATGGCGCTGTTGATGCCGATCACGCGGGCGCGGGAGTCGAGGAGCGGGCCGCCGGAGTTGCCGGGGTTGATGGGGGCGTCGGTCTGGAGGGCGTCGACGTAGCTGATGTCGCTGCCGTTGCCCTTGTCGCCGCCCGCCGTGATGGGGCGGCCGGTGGCGCTGATGATGCCGGCGGTGACGGTGTTGGAGAGGTCGAAGGGGGCGCCGATGGCCACGACGGGGTCGCCGACGCGGACGTTCTCGGAGTTCCCGAGGGCCAGCGGGCGCAGGCCCCGGACGCCGGTGACCTTCACGACGGCCAGGTCGTAGCCGCTGTCGCGGCCGACCAGCTCGGCGGTGACGCTCTCACCGGTACTGAAGGTGACCGTTATGTCCTTGGCGTCGGCGACGACGTGGTTGTTCGTCAGGATGTGGCCCTGCTCGTCCAGGACGAAGCCGGTGCCGGTGCCGCCGCCCTCGCCCGAGCTGACGTGCAGGGTGACCACGCCGGGCAGGGCGGTGGCGGCGATGCCGGCCACGCTGTCCGGGGCCCGCCCCTTGGTGTCGACGGCGGCCTGCGGGAGCTCCAGGCGGGTGCCGGTGCGGCGCTCGGCGAGGATGCCCAGCCAGCCGCCGACGCCGCCCGCGAGGAGGGCGATCACGAGGCCGAACACCGCCAGCTGCCAGACCGAGGCCCCGGCCCGGCGCGGCACGCCCTCGTCGTCCGCCACCTGGAGCGGACGGGCACCCCAGGGGTCGTACCGCGGCCCCGCCGGGGGCTCACCCGCGAACCCGGGGGCCTGCCCGGCCGCGGGGGCGGGGTCGGGGTCGGGCGCCGGCGTCGCCGGAGCGTCCGCTCCGGTCTGCGGGGGCGGCTGCGCCGGATCGGCGGGCCGGCTCCACCACGACGGAGCCGGGCCGCTCTTCTGACTGTCGGACATGTTCGCTCCCCGCGGGCCTGACGTACCGCGGGGCGGCACGTCTGCCGCAGATTCAACCAGGTGCCGCAGCCCGCCGCAGGCGCGGGGCGGTCAGCGGGAGAGGGAGGCCGGCTGGGCCGTGATCGGGGGTGAGGTGGCGGGCGTGGGCAGGGGGCCGGACGGGCTCAGGGTGTGCACCCCGTCCGGGATGGGCAGCCGGTCGCGGACGGCGGCGTCGGTCAGCGGCACCGACGGCCCGGGCCGGGAGGCGGGCGCCTCGCCCCGGGCGTTCGGCTCGATCGCGTCCAGCGGGAGCGTCCCGCCGAGGGCGATCGCGGCCAGCGACACGGCCCCGGCCGCGACGAAGGCGAACCGGCGTCTGGGACGCCCCATCTCATGGATACGGAACCCCTCGCGCGGGGCGGCCGGAGCGGCGCACCCGAACGTGGCGAACGGGTCCGCGCCCGGTGGTGCGGGGGTGCGCGCCGCACCGGGACCCCCGGGGCCGCCCGCCGGCCCGGCGGGACCCTCGGGGCCCGCGCCCGGCAGCCCCTGCAGCCGCGCCAGCAGTCCGGCGGACAGCGGCGGCGGGGCACTCTCCACGAACAGGGTCTTCAGCCGGCGCTGCGCGTCGGCCTCGGCCTTGCACTTGGCGCAGGTGGCCAGGTGCGCCAGCACCCGCTCGCGGGCGTCGTGCTTCAGCTCCCCGTCCACCAGGGCGGCGAGGCGGTCGCCCAGGTGCTGTTCGGCGGGGGACGGACTGACTCCGCTCACTCGGCTCCGCCCTCTCCCCCGGCGCCCGGTGCGCCCACCGCCACGCCCGCCAGGGCGCGCTGCTCCGCGCGGGCCTCGGGAGAGCGGTGCTTGAGCGCCTTGCGCAGGTGTGAACGGCCGCGGTGGATACGGCTGCGGACGGTCCCGAGCTTCACGCCCAGGGTGGCGGCGATCTCCTCGTAGGACAGGCCCTCGATGTCGCAGAGCACCACGGCGGCGCGGAACTCGGGCGCGAGGGTGTCCAGCGCCTGCTGCACGTCGGCGTCGAAGTGGGTGTCGTGGAGCACCTGCTGGGGGGAGGGCTCACGGCTCGGCAGCCGCTCGGCTGCGTCGTCGGCGAGCGCGTCGAAGCGGATCCGCTGCTTGCGGCGGACCATGTCCAGGAACAGGTTGGTGGTGATGCGGTGCAGCCAGCCCTCGAAGGTGCCGGGCGTGTACGTGGACAGCGAGCGGAAGACGCGGACGAAGACCTCCTGCGTCAGGTCCTCGGCGTCGTGCTGGTTGCCCGTCAGGCGGTAGGCGAGGCGGTAGACCCGCGCGCTGTGCGTGCTGACGATCTCCTCCCAGGTGGGAGGGGTCCACGCCTGAGAGCCCGCATCGGCGGCAAAGGTCGCGGTGGTCGCGGTGTGGGCGGTGTGGAAACGGTCAGCGGTGTAGGTCACGGATTTCGGCTCACCCGCCGACCAGAGGAGACGTCTGAGTACGCCTCCACGATCCACAGGCGCAGCCGCACCTCCCCTGTCGGCTCTGGTGGTGTCCAGTGGAGCCCCTACCATAGCCACCCCTCCCGTCAGCTCCGGATAAGCATTTTTGCAGTAACTTTGCCCAGGACTCGGGTTCCGCGCCGCCGATCTGCCCGCTGCCGTCCCCTCTATCCCGCCTCTCACCCTCCCAACGCCCGGTCCCATCTGCGGGTTCCCGACGTCAGCGGATACAGTCACCGTTGCGCCAACTATGGGGACAGGAGAGGGTCATTACCGGCAACCGGCAGACGAGCTGGGCGTTCGCCGACGCGTTTGTCGCCGAGGACGACGCTCTGCGATGGGCCCGCGACCGGTCCAGGGAGGCGGGCCTGCGCTCCGTCTCCCCCGGCACCGGGGCCGCGCTGCGTCTGCTCGCCGCCACCGCGGACGCCAAGGCGGTCGCCGAGATCGGCACCGGAACGGGCGTCTCCGGCATCCATCTGCTGCACGGGATGCGGCCGGACGGGGTACTGACCACCGTGGATCCGGAACCGGACCGGCAGGCCTTCGCCCGGCAGGCGTTCCGCGCGGCCGGCTTCGCGGGCAACCGGGCACGGTTCATTCCGGGGCGGGCCCTGGACGTCCTGCCGCGGCTCGCCGACGGCGGGTACGACCTCGTGTTCTGCGACGGGGACCCGACCGAGTCGCTGGACTACCTCGCGGAATCGTTGCGCCTGCTGCGGCCCGGGGGGCTGGTGTGCTTCGAGGGGGTCTTCGCGGACGGGCGGACGGTCGACTCGGCCGCGCAGCCGGTGGAGGTGTTGCGGGTGCGGGAGCTGCTGCGCAGCGTGCGGGAGAGTCCGGCGCTGGAGGCGGCCCTCCTGCCCGTGGGGGACGGGCTGCTCTGCGCCGTGCGGCGGTAGCGCCTGCCGCGCCCCCGCGCCTCAAGCGCCGGCGGGGCTGTAGAAGCAACACCGCCCCGGCCGCAGCAGGTGCGGTCGGGGCGGTGTGGGGATCGTGGTGCCGACGGTTAGCCGACGACCTTCTTCAGGGCGTCACCCAGGGCGTCCGCCTCGTCCGGCGTCAGCTCGACGACAAGCCGACCGCCGCCCTCGAGCGGTACGCGCATGACGATGCCTCGCCCCTCCTTGGTGACCTCGAGCGGGCCGTCGCCCGTCCGCGGCTTCATGGCCGCCATGCTCGTTCCCCTTCCTGAAACCAGCTCATCGTCAGCCGACGGCCCCGTTCAGGCGCCTAATACCCGGCATCGAACACATTGCTTCCCAGCCATTATCCCGCATGTCAGGACCCGATGACCAACATCGGCAGGGAACGCTTGCGCAACGCGCTCGACCAAAACCACTCATTTCGGGGATCCGCCTGCGATACTTCGCCGCTGCTCCCAGGGGAGTGCCTCCGATCGGTTTGACGCACATCACATGCCCGGCGGTGGTCACGTCCGCCATGCTGACCCTTGCACCGGCCGGTACCGGCCGGTAGCCACACCCGCGACGAAGGGGGACCCCCGCCATGGCCGACAGCGTGCTCTACGAAGTGACCGACGGACTCGCGAAGGTCACGATCAACCGGCCCGACGCGATGAACGCCATGAACACGGAGGCCAAGGTCGCCCTGCGCGACGCGGTCCAGGCGGCGGCCGCCGACCCGGCCGTCCGGGCGGTCCTGCTGACCGCCTCCGGCACCCGGGCCTTCTGCGTGGGCCAGGACCTCAAGGAGCACATCGGGAACCTGGCGGCGGACCGCGAAAGCGGCTCGAAGCTCACCATGAGCACCGTCTCCGAGCACTACAACCCGATCGTGCGGGCCCTCACGGAGATGCCCAAGCCCGTGGTGGCCGGGGTCAACGGCGTCGCGGCCGGGGCGGGCTTCGGCTTCGCGCTGGCGGCGGACTTCCGCGTCGTCGCCGACACCGCCTCCTTCAACACCTCCTTCGCCGGGGTGGCGCTGACCGCCGACTCCGGGGTGTCCTGGACCCTCCCCCGCCTGATCGGCGCCTCCCGGGCCTCCGACCTGCTGCTGTTCCCCCGCTCCATCAAGGCGCAGGAGGCCTACGAGCTGGGCATCGTGAACCGTCTGGTGCCGGCGGACTCCCTGCACGCCGAGGCCGAGGCGGTGGCCCGTACCCTCGCCGCCGGTCCGACGGTGGCCTACGCCGCGCTCAAGGAGTCCCTCGCGTACGGGGCCTCCCACTCGCTGTCCGAGGCCCTGGAGCGCGAGGACGTCCTCCAGACCCGCGCCGGCGCCTCGGAGGACCACTCCATCGCCGTCCAGGCCTTCCTCGCCAAGCAGCCGCCGCAGTACCTGGGCCGCTGAACGTTCACCGAAGGTTCACTCCCCGCGGGAGACGCAGCCCGCGAGGTGGTCGTTGACCAGGCCGCACGCCTGCATCAGGGCGTAGGCCGTGGTGGGCCCGACGAAGCGGATGCCCGCCTTCTTCAGGGCCTTGGCCAGGGCCGTGGACTCCGGGGTGACCGCCGGCACGTCGCCGGTGCTCCTCGGGGCCCGGCCCCGCTTCTTCGGGGCGTGCGACCAGATCAGCGCGTCCAGCTGCCCGGGCTCCCACCCGGCCAGCACCTTCGCGTTGGCCAGGGTGGCCTCGATCTTGGCCCGGTTGCGGATGATCCCCTCGTCCGCGAGGAGCCGCTCGGCGTCGGCCGGGCCGAACTCCGCGACCGCCGCGATCCGGAAGTCGGAGAAGGCCTTCCGGAAGCCCTCGCGCCGGCGCAGGATCGTCAGCCACGACAGGCCCGACTGGAAGGCCTCCAGGCACAGCCGCTCGTACAGGGCGTCGTCCCCGTGGACGGGCTTGCCCCATTCGGTGTCGTGGTACGCGACGTAGTCCTCCGTGGACAGGCCCCAGGGACAGCGCAGCGCGCCGTCCGGGCCGGCCAGCAGCCCGGCGCCGCTCACCGCTCGTCCTTGGTGAGGTCGACCCGCTGGTCCGCGGGAGCCTGGGCCGTGCCCGCGGGGGTGCGCGCCGCGGTCAGCTCCGCGATCCGCGCGTCCCGCTCGGCGAGCTCGGCCGCGAGCCGGTCCAGTACGTCGTCCACCTCGGCCATCCGGTAGCCGCGCGGCGCGATCGGCAGCCGCAGGGAGTCGATGTCCTCCCGTACCACCGGCCGGGTCTCGGGCAGCGCGTCGGCCACCCGGTCGGGCTCGGCCTCGGGCAGGACGGCCTCCGCGCCTCCGCCGACCACCGCGAGGGTGACCGCGGCCACGACCACGACCAGCGCGATCAGCAAGAACCAGAACACGATCAACTCCCCTGAGAGACTCCGGCCACCAGGTTAAGGTCGCAGACGAGGCGCGAGGGTCGCCGAAGGAGGAAAGAGCGGGATGCTGCGACTGGGCAGGCGCGAGTTCGACACCCACGAGCCGGTGATCATGGCCATCGTGAACCGGACCCCTGACTCCTTCTACGACCAGGGCGCCACCTTCCGCGACCAGCCCGCGCTGGACCGCGTGGAGCAGGCGGTGGCCGAGGGTGCGGCGATCATCGACATCGGCGGGGTCAAGGCGGGTCCGGGCGAGCACGTGGACGCGGCCGAGGAGGCCCGGCGCACGGTGGGCTTCGTCGCGGAGGTGCGCCGCCGCCACCGGGACGTGGTGATCAGCGTGGACACCTGGCGGCACGAGGTCGGCGAGGCCGTCTGCGAGGCCGGGGCGGACCTGCTGAACGACGCCTGGGGCGGGGTGGACCCGAAGCTGGCGGAGGTCGCGGCACGCTACGGGGCGGGGATCGTCTGCACCCACGCGGGCGGGGTCGAACCGCGCACCCGGCCGCACCGGACCGCGTACGAGGACGTGATGGAGGACATCCTGCGCGTCACGGTCGGGCTCGCGGAGCGGGCCGAGGCCCTCGGCGTGCCACGGGAGTCGATCATGATCGACCCGGGCCACGACTTCGGGAAGAACACCCGGCACTCACTGGAAGCCACCCGCCGCCTCGCGGAGATGACCGAAACCGGGTGGCCGGTCCTGGTCTCCCTGTCCAACAAGGACTTCGTCGGCGAGACCCTCGACAAGCCGGTCAAGGAGCGGCTGCTGGGCACCCTGGCGACGACGGCCGTCTCGGCCTGGCTCGGCGCCCAGGTCTACCGGGTCCACGAGGTCGCGGAGACGAAGCAGATCCTCGACATGGTCCGCTCGATCCAGGGCCACCGCCCGCCGGCCGTGGCCCGCCGCGGACTGGCCTAGCGGACCCTGGGCGGGCGGGCCACCCCGTCCCCGGCGGTCGGCCGCCGGGCGGCGGCGTGGTCCTCGGGCGCCGGTGCGCCTACTTGGCGACTTCCTTCGTCACCAGGGCGATCGCCTCGTCCACGTCGTCCGTGAGGTGGAAGAGGTAGAGGTCCTTCTCGGAGGCCTTGCCCTGGGCGATGACCGTGTTGCGCAGCCAGTCGACGAGCCCGCCCCAGTACTCCGTGCCGAAGAGCACGATCGGGAACCGGGTGATCTTCTGGGTCTGTACGAGGGTCAGCGCCTCGAACATCTCGTCCAGGGTGCCGAAGCCGCCCGGCAGCACCACGAACCCCTGGCTGTACTTCACGAACATCGTCTTGCGGACGAAGAAGTACCGGAAGTTCAGCCCGAGGTCGACGTGCTGGTTGAGCCCCTGCTCGAAGGGCAGCTCGATGCCGAGGCCGACCGAGATGCCGTTCGCCTCGCGGGCGCCCTTGTTGGCCGCCTCCATCGCGCCCGGTCCGCCGCCGGTGATGACGGCGAAGCCCGCCTCGACGAGCGCGCTGCCGATCTTTACGCCGGCCTCGTACTCCGGCGAGTCCACCGCCGTGCGCGCCGAGCCGAACACGCTGATGGCGGGCGGCAGCTCGGCGAGCGTGCCGAAGCCCTCGATGAACTCCGACTGGATGCGCAGGACCCGCCAGGGATCGGTGTGCACCCACTCGGAGGGGCCGACCGTGTCCAGCAGCCGCTGGTCGGTCGTGCTGCCCGCCTGCACCTGACCCCGTCTGCGCAGCACCGGCCCGAGCTGCTGCTCCTCGGGGCGCCTGCGCCCGTTGCCTTCGGAGTTGCCCATGATGTGCTCCCTCCTGCTGATCGTTGGATCAGGTTAGGCGCACAAAAGTGACGGGAGGGGGAATTTACGAGGTCAGCCAGGCGCGGAGTCGTTCCTCGCAGTGCAGGATCGCCTTGGTCTCGACCCGCTCGTCGACCTTGTGGGCGAGCAGCGCGTCGCCCGGACCGTAGTTGACGGCCGGGACGCCGAGCGCGCTGAAGCGGGAGACGTCCGTCCAGCCGAACTTGGGCATGGCCTGGCCGCCGACCGCCTCCATGAAGGCCGCGGCCGCCGGGTGGGACAGGCCGGGGAGGGCGCCGGGAGAGGAGTCGTCGACCGTGAAGGAGTCGATGCCGCAGTCCGCGAAGACCTCCTTCACGTGGGCCAGCGCGTCGGCCTCGCTGCGGTCGGGGGCGTAGCGGAAGTTGACCGTCACCGTGCAGGCGTCCGGGATCACGTTGTTGGCGACGCCGCCCTCGATGCGGACGGCGTTGAGGCCCTCGTGGTACTGCAGGCCGTCGATGACCGGCTTGCGGGGCTCGTAGGCGGCCAGCTTCGCCAGGATCGGGCTCGCGGCGTGGATGGCGTTGGAGCCCATCCAGCTGCGGGCGGAGTGGGCGCGCTCGCCGCGGGTGTGCAGCAGGACGCGCAGGGTGCCCTGGCAGCCGCCCTCGACCTCGGCGTTGGAGGGCTCCAGCAGGACGGCGAAGTCGCCGGCCAGCCAGTCGGGGTGGGCGGCGGCGACCTTGCCGAGGCCGTTGAGGTCGGCGGCGACCTCCTCCTGGTCGTAGAAGACGAAGGTGAGGTCCCGGTTCGGCTCGGGGACGGTCGCGGCGATCCGCAGCTGTACGGCGACCCCGGACTTCATGTCCGTCGTGCCGCAGCCCCACAGGACGCCGTTCTCGTCCAGGCGGGACGGGACGTTGTCGGCGATCGGCACGGTGTCGAGGTGCCCGGCGAGTACGACGCGCTCGGCGCGGCCGAGCATCGTGCGGGCGACGACGTTGTTGCCGTGGCGGTCGACGGTGAGGTGCGGGAGCCGGCGCAGGGCGTCTTCCACGAGGTCGGCGAGCACCTTCTCGTCGCCGCTCACGGAGGGGATGTCGACGAGGCGGGCGGTCAGCTCGGCGGCGTCGAGGGTGAGGTCGAGCTCGGATTCGGACATGAACCGACCCTAACGCCCCGGGATGGGCGGGTACCGGCGGCGTCCGGTCGGTGGACGCGTTATCGGCCTCAAGTACGGTGGGCCGCGTGTCCGAGACCGATCGCTCCTCTTCCCGCCGCCGCAGGCCGCCCCGCGCGGCCGTGGGCCTGGCCGTCCTGCTCGCGGTGATCGGATACGTCCTGGTGCACCGGTATTCCAACGGCGGGGCCGGCGCCCCGCACTGCACGGTCACGGCGAAGGGCGCGGGGGCCGGCTCCGAGGGGGCCGTCCAGACCTACGAGATGAGCCCCGAGCAGGCGTCGAACGCGGCGACGATAGCCGCCGTCGGGATCTCCAAGGGGCTCCCGGACCGGGCGGTGACGATCGCGCTGGCGACGGCGATGCAGGAGTCGGGGCTGCGCAACCTCGACCACGGCGACCGGGATTCGCTGGGCCTGTTCCAGCAGCGGCCCTCGCAGGGCTGGGGCACCCCGGAGCAGATCATGGACCCGGTCTACTCGGCGGGGATCTTCTACGACCGGCTGGCGGAGATCAAGGGCTACACGCGGCTGCCGCTGACGGTGGCGGCGCAGCGGGTGCAGTTGAGCGGGTTCCCGCAGGCGTACGCCAAGCACGAGCCGGACGCGACGGTGGTGACGGCCGCCTTCGGCGAGGGCGGGACGCCGGCCACGCTGACCTGCGTGGGACCGGCGCCCCTGAAGGGCGATCCGGAGAAGGTGCGCACGGAGCTGGGCCGGGCGTTCGGCAAGGAGGCCCTGGCCGCCGGCCGGCCCGCCGTGCACGCCGGGGCGGGTTCCGGGGCGAAGACCGGCACGGCGGCGGGCTCCCCGGCCCCCTCCGGCGGGGCGACGGCAGGGCCGTCGGCGCCGGGTGCCGTCCCGGAGCCCGAGGTGGACGTGTGGCTGAAGGACGGCGGAGGTGCGGCCGAGGCCCGGCGCGGGCGGGCGATGGCGCACTGGGCGGTGGCCCGTTCGAAGGAACTGGGCATCGCCCGGGTCTCGTACGACGGTTCCGCCTGGGTCGCGGGCGAGAACCAGGGCGCGTGGAAGCGGAAGGCGGCCGGCGGCGCCAAGGGCGGCGCGGCCGCCGACCCGTACGAGGCGTTCCCGGGCCAGGTCCGGGTGTTCGTCGCCCTCGGCCCCCGCTGAGCCGCCGCGCGGCGGGCGCCGTCCCGCCGGCGGGACGTGATCGTTCGTGCGTGCGGCCCGTCCCCCGGGAGGGGGTGACCCCGCACTCCTGCCTCCGGGCGTGTTGACGGACAGAAGGCCTGGTGGGCGGGGGTCCGATGGGCTTGTCACGGAAGCCGATTAAACGATGCGTTACTGATCCTTTACCCGGGTGGTCCGCAACTCCGTGCACCCCGGGAGCGGTTGTACACGGCGTACTCAGCCGCTACCGCTTAGG
Source organism: Streptomyces sp. NPDC029216 (assembly GCF_040648015.1). NCBI lineage: Bacteria > Bacillati > Actinomycetota > Actinomycetes > Kitasatosporales > Streptomycetaceae > Streptomyces > Streptomyces sp. NPDC029216. The sequence continues at coordinate 41,607 of NZ_JBEZWL010000050.1, forward strand.
AGCATCATGTCCCTCCCCCTGACCCGTCGGATCGCCCGCGCCGCGCTTCTCCTCGCAGCCGGTACCGCTCCCGTGGTCGGTGCGGCCGGCGCGGCCAGCGCCGCGGGCCTGGAGTCCGTGCCGCAGCTGGGCACGCTCGCCGCCCCGGACACCGCCGACGCCACCGCCGCCACCGGGGCCGCGACCGGTGCCGCCGCCGACGTCGCGGGCACCGCCACCAAGGCCGTCCCGGCGGCCGCTCCCGCCGCCGCCCCCGCTTCCGAGGCCCTGGGCAGCGCGGCCGGCGCGGGCCAGCTCCTGGGCGGTCTGCCGGCCGCGCAGCAGCTGCCGGTGGGCCAGGAGCTGCCGGTCGGCTCGCTGCCGCTGGACTCCCTGCCGCTGAAGGGCTGATCACGCGCCACGGAGGAACGCCGAGGGGCCGGGAGCGGATGCTCCCGGCCCCTCGGGGCGTTCCGCGGCCCGGCCGCTCAGCCGAGGCGCTTGACCGCGGCCTCGACCCGCTCGTCGGTGGCGGTGAAGGCGACGCGGACGAAGTTCGCGCCGGCCTCGCCGTAGAAGTCGCCCGGCGCGACCAGGATGCCGAGGGAGGCGAGGTGCGCGACGGTGTCCCAGCAGGGCTCGTCGCGGGTCACCCACAGGTAGAGGCTGGCCTCGCTGTGCTCGACGCGGAAGCCGTGCGCCTCCAGGGCCGTGCGCAGCGCCTCGCGGCGGGCGGCGTAGCGGCCGCGCTGCTCGGCGACGTGCGCGTCGTCGCCGAGGGCGGCGACGACGGCGGCCTGGACGGGGGCCGGGGTCATCATGCCGCCGTGCTTGCGGATCTCCAGCAGCTCGGCGAGGACGTCCTCGTCGCCGGCGATGAAGGCGGCCCGGTAACCGGCCAGGTTGGAGCGCTTGGAGAGCGAGTGGACGGCGACGAGGCCCTCGTAGGAGCCGCCGCAGACGTCGTCGTGCAGGACGGAGACCGGCTCGGCCTCCCAGCCGAGTTCCAGGTAGCACTCGTCGCTGAAGACCAGGATCCCGTGCTCGCGCGCCCAGGCGACGATCCGGATCAGCTCCTCCTTGCCGAGGACCTTTCCGGTGGGGTTGGACGGGGAGTTGAGCCAGAGCAGCTTCAGGCCGGCCGGGTCCAGCTCGGTCGGGTCGTCGTAGACGACGGCCTCGGCACCGCACAGGCGGGCGCCGACCTCGTACGTCGGGTAGGCGAGGCGGGGGTAGGCGACCTTGTCGCCGGCGCCCAGGCCCAGCTGGGTCGGCAGCCAGGCCACGAGCTCCTTGGAGCCGACCACGGGCAGCACGTTGCGGTGCCCGGCGGCGCTCGCGCCGAGCCGGCCGCGCAGCCAGCCGCTGATCGCGTCGCGCAGCGCGGGGGTCCCCCATACCGTCGGGTAGCCCGGGGAGTCGGCGGCGCCGATCAGGGCGTCCTGGATGAGCCGGGGCACCGGGTCCACGGGCGTGCCGACGGACAGGTCGACGATGCCGTCCTCGTGGGCCGCCGCCGTCTTCTTGTACGGCTCCAGCTTGTCCCAGGGGAACGTGGGAAGACGGTCGGAAACTGCGGCCACGGTGCTCTGCTCTCTCTCAGGGAAGGGAAAGGTGCGGGAAAACGGCTCGGTCCCGCCCGGCAGCAGTGCCGTACGGGACCGAGAGGCGCGTCTGCCGTGAAACGGTCAGTGCTCGCCGTTGATGCCGGCGGGCAGCGCGGCGATGAAGGGGTGGTCGCGCTCGATCAGACCGAGCTTGGAGGCACCACCGGGCGAGCCGAGCTCGTCGAAGAACTCGACGTTCGCCTTGTAGTAGTCCTTCCACTCCTCCGGGGTGTCATCCTCGTAGAAGATGGCCTCGACCGGGCACACCGGCTCACAGGCACCGCAGTCGACGCACTCGTCCGGGTGGATGTACAAGGACCGCTGGCCCTCGTAGATGCAGTCGACGGGGCACTCTTCGATACAGGCCTTGTCCTTGACGTCGACACAAGGCTCCGCGATGACGTAGGTCACGCTCTCGTTCCTCCTCGGTAGGGCTGTCCATTCGCGCGGGAGCGCGGCGTCGTCGATGCCCGCACCTAGTATCTCCGTTCCCGGGCACGATCCGAACAGGAGGGGCGGACAGAGCTGTGGAAATCACTGCCGGTGGACTGCTGGAGATCCGTATCACCCCGGCTGACGTGGGTAAACGAGTCTCCGTACGACGGGTCCAGGAGGGGGTCGGCGGCTCCCCCGCCTTCGCGGACGCCGTCGGGGTTCTCACATCCTGGACCGAGGGTGTGCTGACGATCACACGCCGGGACGGCGTGTCCGTCCATATCGCGGAATCCTCGCTGGTCGCGGGCAAGGTGGTGCCCGCCGCGCCGGCCCGCCGCAGGGGTCCCGCGGCCTCCTTCGAGGAGCTGGCGCGGGTCACGGCGCGGGCCTGGCAGCCGCTGGAGAGCGAGCCGCTGGGCGGGTGGACGCTGCGGGCGGCCGCCGGGTTCACCCGGCGGGCCAACTCGGTGCTGCCGCTCGGCGACCCGGGGATACCCCTGGACGAAGCACTCGCGCGGGTGACGGCCTGGTATGCGGAACGAAACCTTCCGGCTTATGTGCAGGCCGCGACCGGCGCCGCCGGCACCCAGGAACTGCTCTGCGCGGAGCTGGAGCGGCGCGGCTGGGTCAACGAGGTCTCGGCGGAGGTCCGCGTCGGGGGCCTGGCCCCGGTGGCCGACCAGGACGCGGAGGCGGGCGCGGTCCGCCTGACCCGTGAGCCGGACGAGGCCTGGCTCGGCCGCTACGGCAAGGTCCGCGACCCGGAGCTGGCGCGCCGGATGCTGGTCGAGGGGCCGTCGGTGTGGTTCGCCTCGCTGGACGGCGGCCGGGCGATCGGACGGTGCGTGGTCGACGGGCGCTGGGCCGGGTTCGCGGCGGTCACCGTCGACCCGGAGTACCGCCGCCGGGGGCTCGCGACGGCGGTGATGACCGCGCTGGCCCGGCGGGCGCTGGAGGAGGGGGCCTCGGCGGCCTGGCTCCAGGTGGAGACGGACAACCCCGGCGCGCGGGCCCTCTACGACGGCATGGGCTTCGCCACGCACCACTCCTACCACCACTTCCGCCCCGGAGCCGGGGCATGAGCGCGGCCACGCGGGAGCTGTTCGCGGCGGAGGCCCGCTCCGAGCGGCCGGACCTGGCGCAGCTGTGCCTGCTGCTGGCGGCGGAGGCGGACCCCGAGCTGGACGAACGGGTCATGGACTGGGCTCAGATGGAGCTGGACCGGCTGGCGGGGATGCTGCCGTACGGGCTGCGCGGGGCGAAGGCCTGGGCGGCTGCGGTGACGGAGCTGCTGGGCGGCCGGCTCGGCTTCCACGGCACCCCGAAGGACTACGACCGCCTGTCGTCCTCCCTGCTGCACGAGGTGCTGCGGCGCCGGCGCGGCCTGCCGATCCTGCTGTCGGTGGTCTGGCTGGAGGTGGCCCGGCGGGCCGGGGCGCCGGTGTACGGGCTGGCCCTGCCGGGGCACTTCACGGTGGGCTTCGGGGACCCGGAGGAGGGGGTCGTGGTGGACCCCTTCGCGGGCGGGGCCTCGCTGGGCGCCGGTCCGGCGGAGCTGGCGCAGGGGCCGCGGACGCCGGCACGGACGCTGGACATCGTCCTGCGGATCCTGGGCAACATCCGGGTCTGGGCGTCCGCCCGTCCGGAACACTCGGCGGTGGCGTTGTGGTCCCTGGACCTGTCGCTGCTGCTGCCGTCGCATCCGGCGGCGCTGCGGTACGAGCGGGCGCGGCTGCTGGTGGAGCGGGGCTCCTTCCAGGAGGGGGCGTCCGAGATGGACGCGTACGCGGTGGTGATGGACGCGGTCGACCCGGAGGCGGCGACCCGCATCCGTGGCGAAGCCGCCTCGGCGCGTGCGCTGCTGAACTAGACGCCGGAAGACCGGGCTACAGCCAGCCCTTCTCGCGGGCCACGCGGACCGCTTCGGCGCGGTTGCGTGCCGCCAGTTTCTGGATGGCCGTCGAGAGGTAGTTGCGGACCGTGCCCTGGGAGAGGCAGAGGGCCGCCGCCAGTTCGGCGTTGGTCGCGCCGTGCTCCGCCGCGCGGAGCACCTCGCGCTCCCGGTCCGTGAGGGGGTTCGCGCCCTCCGCCAGGGCGGCCGCCGCGAGCGTGGGGTCGATGACGCGGTCGCCCGCGAGGACCTTGCGCACCGCCTCCGCGAGCTGCGCGGCCGGCGCGTCCTTGACCAGGAACGCCGAGGCGCCCGCCTCCATCGCCCCGCGCAGGTAGCCGGGCCGGCCGAAGGTGGTCAGGACCACGATCTTGAGGGCGGGGAGGGCGGTCCGCAGGGCCGCCGCCGCCTCGATGCCCGTCATGCCCGGCATCTCGATGTCGAGCAGGGCGACGTTCACGTCATGGGCGCGGGCGGCGGCCACCACCTCGTCGCCGCGGGCGACCTGGGCCAGTACCTCGATGTCCGGCTCCAGCCCCAGCAGGGCCGCGAGGGCCTCCCGGACCATGGACTGGTCCTCCGCCAGGAGGATGCGGATGGGGGCCGGGGCGGCGTCGGTGGCTTCCGTCATGACGGGGATCCTAGGGGGACCCTCGCCAGCAGGCGGAAACCGGTCTTCCCCGCCGGGCCCGCCCACAGGGTGCCGCCGACCGCCTCCAGGCGCTCCGTCAGGCCCGTCAGGCCGTTGCCCGGGACCGCCGCCCCGCCGGAGCCGTCGTCGGTCACGGACAGCTCCAGCACGGGGCCCGCGAGGGTCTGCCGGGTCGTCAGGGTGACCGTGCACCGCTTGGCGCCGCTGTGCCGGACCACGTTCGTCACGGCCTCGCGCAGCGACCAGGCCAGCGCGCACTCCGGCTCCTCCGCGACGGTGTCCGTGAAGTCCGACGGCAGCTCCGCCCGCACCCCGGCCGCCGCCAGCGCCGTCCGCGCGCCCGCGAGCTCGCCGGGCAGGGTGGGCCGCCGGTAGCCGCTCACGGCCTCCCGTACGTCGACCAGCGCCTGCCGGCAGACCTTCTCGATGTCCGCCACCTGCTGGGCGGCCCGGTCGGGGTGGTCGGGCAGCATCCGGCCCGCGAGCTCGCTCTTGAGCGTGATCAGCGACAGCGAGTGGCCCAGCAGGTCGTGCAGGTCCCTGGCCATCCGCAGCCGCTCCTCGTTGGCCGCGAGCTGCGCCACCGTGGCCCGGGCCTGCCGGAGCTCTATCGTGGTCCGGATCATCTCGCGGACCCCGACCATCGCGAACCCGCCCATCAGGGCCGGGATCAGCAGCCCGAACAGGTAGTCGGTGCCGTCCGGCACCGTGAGCGCCAGCGCCGTCAGCAGCGCCGTCGCGGCGGGCACGGTCAGACGGGAGACCCTGGCCGGCAGCGCGGCGCCGGAGGCGATGGAGACGTAGACGAACAGCACCAGCCACTCGCGGCCCAGGGCCAGCGACAGCACCGCCGCCTCGGCGCTGAGCACCGTCAGCGCCAGCAGGACCGGCCGCACCGGCTTCTGCTGGTCCGGCCGGAACACCAGCGTCAGGTACCAGCCGACGAAGGCCAGCAGGCCGAGCCCGCCGAGCACCCGCGCGCCGGCGCTGTGCCCGCCGCGCACCAGGTCGGTGACGGGGGCGCTGAGGTAGAAGAGCCAGACGGCGATCCAGAGGCTCTTGACCACCTTGTGGACGGTGCTCTCGGGTGCCCGGACGACGTGGCTCACGTCGACGGCTTCCTGCGTCAGCGCCACGGTGTGCCCTACGCCTTCAGTGAGTCCTTGCGGTACAGCCAGGCGGCCGCACCCGTGAACAGTACGAAGTACCCGGCGAGGATCGCCACGTCCTTGACGTGCGGCGCTCCGCCCAGCTCGATGGCCTGGCCGAGGCCCGCGTAGGCGTGGGTCGGCAGCCATTCGCACACGTCCTGGAGCCACTGCGGGAAGGCGGCGGTGGGCATCCACAGGCCGCCGAGGATGGACAGGCCGAAGTAGAAGAGCATGCTCACGGGGCGGACGTTGTCGCCGCTGGCGAGGTAGCCGATGGCCACGCCCAGCGCGGCGAAGACGAGGCTGCCGGCCCAGATGGCGCCGGTCAGGGCGAGCCACTGCCAGACCTCGAAGCGGACGTCCTTGGCCACGGCGGCGACCACGAAGACCACCAGGATCGCCGGCAGCGAGAGCACGCCCGCGCTGGCGGTCTTGCCGAGCACGTAGCCGTGGCCCGGCAGGGCGGTCAGGCGCAGCTGGCGCACCCAGCCGGCCTCGCGCTCCTTGGCGATGCGTTCGGCGTTGCCGACCAGGACGGCGGTGAGGGCGCCGAAGGAAGCCATGGCGACCATGTAGAAGGCGGGCATGGTCAGTTCGGTGCCCATGACCTTGGTGGTGCCGTCCAGGGTGCCGCCGAGCATCAGGAAGAGGGCTGCGGGGTAGAGCAGCGTGAAGAAGATGTACTTCTTGTTCCGCAGGGCGCGGGTGATCTCCAGCTTGACCAGGTTCAGCGTTCCGGTGTTCACGATGCGTCGGCCTCCTCGGCCTCGGTGAGGGCGATGAAGGCCTGCTCCAGGCCGAGGCCCGCGACCTCCAGGTTGCGGGGGTAGAGCCCGAGCGCGTACACGGCGTGGACCGTGGCGTCGGCGTCGCGCGACTGGAGGCGCACGGTGGAGCCGTTCACGTCGAAGGCGGTCAGGCCGGGCAGGGCGCGCAGGATCTGCTCGTCGATCTCGCCGTCGAGGTCGAAGGCGACCTTGCGGGCGCCGGCCTTGGCCTTGATCTCGGCGGCGGTGCCGTCGGCGAGGAGCCGGCCCTTGTTCAGGACCAGCACCCGGTCGGCGATCGCGTCCGCCTCCTCCAGGTAGTGGGTGGCGAACAGGACCGTGCGGCCCTGGGCGGCCTGCTCCCGCATGGTGGCCCAGAAGGCCTGGCGGGAGGTGACGTCCATGCCGGTGGTCGGCTCGTCGAGGATGATCAGGTCGTTGTGGCCGGCGGTGGCGAGCGCGAAGCGCACGCGCTGCTCCTGGCCGCCGGAGAGCTTGTTGACCATGCGGCCGGCGATCTCCTCGACGCCGGCGCGGGAGAGCACCTCCTCGACCGGGTACGGGCGCGGGTGCAGGGCGCAGCCGAGGGTGATCAGCTCGCGGACGGTCACCTCCTCCATGAGGCCGCCGCTCTGGAGCATGGCGCCGACCCGGCCGGCCGCGACGGCCTCGCGGGGGGTGGTGCCGAAGAGGCTCACGGTGCCGGAGTCCGCGGGGCGCAGGCCCAGGAGCAGGTCGAGGGTGGAGGACTTGCCGGCGCCGTTGGGGCCGAGGAGTGCGACGGTCTCGCCCGGGTGGAGTTCGAGGGACAGGCCGTCGACGGCCCGGACCTGGCCGTAGCTCTTGGTCACGTTCTGGAAGCTCACCACGGTGCCGCTGCCGGCACCGCGTGCGGGTCCGGGGGCTCCGGACTGCGTCGCGGTCGTCGTCGTCATGTACCGAGCTTCGCCGGTACGGGGGTGTGCGCGGCAGTGTCTCCAGTCGTGACAGCTGCATGACAGATGTCACCCCGCCGGGGTGACAGGGCTGGTCAGGAGGGGCCCGGGAAGCGCGGGAGCCCCTCCCCGGGGTCCGGGGAGGGGCTCCTTGCGGCCGCTGCGGGGCCTCAGTTGGCGTTCGTGTCGATCGTCACGATGCGCTCGGCGGGGGTCTTGCCGACGAGGCCCTTGCCGAGGGCGCCGACGACGTCCTGCGGGGTGACGGGCGTCTTGGCCCCGGTGCCGCGGGTGATCAGGACCCCGTCGAAGGCGTTGCCGTAGGTGGCCTTGAGGGCCTCCAGGTCGTACTTCTCGACGAGCTTCCCCTCGACCGGCTTCATGCTGAGGATCTTGGGGAGGGACTTGGCGCCGAAGGCCAGGGACTTGGTGCCCGCCTTGACGGTCACGGGGGCGGACATGGCGGGCTCCGCGAACTCCTTCATCGCCCGGTTCAGTTCCGCCTGGGTGACGGTGGGCTCCTTGGTGGCGGTGGGGAGTTCGACGGGGGCGGCCTTGCCGTTGGCGACGAGCTCGCGGAAGGCCTTGGTGACCAGGTCCACGGAGCCGTCGACGTCCAGGCTGGTGCCGGCCTTGCCGGGGACGGCGACGGCCTTGCCGGTGTCGAAGGTGATGGTGCCCTCGGAGGCGGTGCCGGCGGTGCCGGCGAGCTCCTGGAGGGAGACCCGCAGCTTCTCCTCGTCGACCGGCATGACGGCGGTGGCCGTGCGCTCCACGCCGAACAGCGAGCCGATGACCGTGACGGGGTTGTAGTCGCTGCCGGCGGCGTTGCGGACGGTGGTCTGGCTGTCGAGGGTCAGACCGGCCTTCTCCGGCTTCAGCTCGACGGTCTTGCCGCCGACGCTGAGCTGGAGCGGGGTGGCGGAGCGCTTGCCGAAGGCCGTCTGGAGCTTGTCGACGGCGTCGTCGCGGCTGCCGCTGATGTCGACGCCGAGAACCTTGGTGCCCTTGGGGATGTCGGAGTGGTTCATGAGCAGTCCGGCGCCGTAGGCCACGGCGACGAGGGCGACGAGGCCGCCGCCGAGCAGGACCAGCTTGGAGCGGCCCTTCTTCTTGGCGGGCTTGCCGGCCGCCTTGCCGGCCTTGCCCGCGGGGGCGGGCGTCGGCAGGGGCGGCCGCGGGCCGGGCGGCGGGGCGGCCGGGCCGGACCGGGGGCCGGGGGCCGGGACGCCCGGGGCGGACGGGGCGGCCTCGGGGCCGGGCCAGCGCGGGGTCTCGTCGGCGCCCACGGGCACGGTGCCCAGCGCGGGCCCGCCGGTGGGCCCGGAGGGCTCCGTGAAGGCGGGGAAGGCCTCGGTGGACGGACCGCCGTCGTGCGCCGCGTACCCCTGGGCCGAACCGGCACCGGGGCCGCCGGGGGCGGGCGCGAAGCCGGCGCCGGTTCCCGCACCCGGGGCGGGGGCGGGCGGCCGCGGGCGGCCGGGGACGGCCGGGGGCGCAAAGCCCGCGCCGGTGCCGGGGCCGTTGTACGGGGCGGCGCCCGGAGCGTTGCGGTTGCCCGGGCCGTTGCCGGGGGCGCGGTCGAAGCCGTTGCCCGGGCCGTTGCCCGGAGCACCGTCGAAGCCGTCGGCGGGAGCGTTGCCCGGGAAACCGCCCGCGCTCCGGCCGGGGCCGGGCGCGGAGGAGCCGTAGCTCGCCGCGGGCGCCGGGGCGGCGGGGGTCGCGGGCGGGGGCGTCGCCGCCTTGCGCGGGGCGAACCAACCGCCGTCCGGCGGCGCTCCGGCGGGCGCCTGCGCGGCCGGGG
>NZ_JBEZWL010000051.1:0-49977 GCF_040648015.1 Streptomyces sp. NPDC029216
GGGCGCAAGACCTCGTACTGGGCGTACTCGGTCTTGCGCCCGGTGCGGCGAGAGTGCGTGCCAGGCGTCGCGGGGCAGACGGGACTTTGACGACAGACCCTAGGAGCGCAGGAAGGCGCGGACCCCGGCCGAGGTGGCGTCGTCGCCGAGCAGGTCGTTGTGCTTGAGGCAGCCGACGGCCGTGTTCAGGGCCCCGGCGAGCGGGACGCTGCCGTCGGGGTTGACCACCTCGTCGCAGTCCGACCAGAAGGTCGCGTACTTCACCTCGCCCGGGGTCTCGTCGCCGGAGGCGAGGTTCTTGACCACGTACGAGCCCGGGGTCATATCGCGGCAGGCCTGGTCCCACAGGGCGCAGGCCCAGGCGGTGGAGGTGCCGTGGTTGGGGCCGGCCAGCGAGACCCAGTGGTCCACGGCCGCCGTCCCGCCGCCGTACTTGACGTACCAGCGGCTGACGAGCGAGCCGAAGGAGTGCCCCACGACGTCCACCCGGGCGGCGCCGGTCTGCCGCCGCACGTCGTCGACGTAGGCGGCGAGACGGCCGGAGAGGACCTCGTTGACGGACTGGTGGGTGTCGTAGCCGAAGGAGAAGAGCTCGGAGTCCGCGTACCCGTCGGCCCGCAGGTCCTCGCGGAGGGATCCCCAGACGCCGGGGTCGGCGTTGTAACCGTGGACGAAGACCACCGGATTGCGGGCGGCGGCGGCCGGCGCGCCGACGGGGGCGGCGTGGGCCGGAACGGGTGCGACGAGGGTGAGGCAGAGGGTCAGGAGCGCCAGGAATCTCTGGCGGGGCGTCAGCATCGGGTCCCCTTTACCTTGTTACGCACGGGTAGCGCGGATGGTGCGCGCATGGTGCTGCCTGTCGGTACAGAAATCCACCCCCGTGCAGCACGTACGCCCCGTACGCCACGCCCCAGCCGGAGCATTCCAGCGGGCGGTATGCCCCATTGACCCGAGAAGATATGAATTGCGACCGGCATCCGCCGGTCCCTTCTGCACCAGCGCTCTCGGGAGGACCTGCCGTGACCGTCAGTCTTGAGCAGTTGCGCCGCTGCCACGTCGCCGTCGACCTGGGAGCCGCGAGGACCCGCGTCTACGTGAAGGGCGCCGGACTGGTCGTCGACGAGCCCAGCGTCGCCGCCGTCAACACCCGCACCGGCGCGCTCATCGCCGTCGGCACCTTCGCCGAACGGATGACGGGCCGCACGCCCGACTACATCCGCGTCGTACGCCCCGTCTCCGGCGGCACCGTCGTCGACATCGAGATGGCCCAGCGGATGCTGCGTCACCTCCTGGGCGAGAAGCTGCGCCGCGCCCTGCGCCGCAAGCCCCGGCTGCGCGCCGCCTGCTGCACCCCGCACGACGCCGACCCGCTGGCCCAGCGCGCGGCCGTCGAGACGATGGTCGGACTCGGGGCACGGCGCGTCGAACTGGTCGACACCCTGATCGCGGCGGCCGTCGGCTGCGGCCTGCCGGTGGAGCAGCCGACCGCGACGATGATCATGGTGTGCGGGGCGGCGGCCACCCAGGTGGCGGTCCTCTCCCTCGGCTCCATCGTCACCGCCGAGCGGATCCCCGTCGGCGGCGAGGCCATCGACCACGCGGTGGTCCAGCACCTGCGGCACGCGCACGAGCTGATGCTGCCGAGCCAGGCCGTCCGCCCGCTCCAGCTGGCCCTGCACGGCAACGGCATCACCCCGGATGGCCCCGCCTCCACCCTGATCCACGGCCGCGACGTGGCCACCGGGCTGGCCCGCTCCGTCCACGTGGACACCGCCGCCGTCCGGAACGCCATCCACACCCCGCTGACGGCCGTCCTCGACGGCATCGGCAAGGTGCTGCGCGACTGCCCGCCGGACCTGGTCGCGGACCTGACGGACCGGGGGATCATGATGGTGGGCGGCAGCGCCCTGCTGCCCGGGCTGGACCAGATGCTGAGGGATTCGACCGGAATGCCGGTGGCCATCGCGGAACGGCCCGACGTGTGCGCCGTCCTGGGACTGGGCGCGATGCTCGAAGGGAAGATCGCCCCGATGGTTCTCAACCCGCTGGCCGAATGACGCGGGACCCTGGCGAGGGGGGTCCGGGCGCGGGTCCGGGCGTGGAGCCGGCGGCCGGTACGGGGTCGGGCGGGCTGGTCGCGGGCGGGGCGCCGTCCAGTCTGCCGGTACTGCTGGAGGCCGTCCTCAGCGTCGGCTCGGAGCTGGAGCTCCGGGCCACCCTCCAGCACGTCGTGGACTCCGCCACCGACCTGTGCGGGGCCCGTTACGGCGCGCTCGGGGTCGTCGACCCCGAGCGCGGCCGGCTGACGCAGCTGTTCACCTCCGGGATGACCGAGGCCGAACGGGCCGCGATCCCCCGGCTGCCCGACGGCCGCAGCGGCGTGCTGGGCGCGCTGATCGCCGACCCCCGGCCGCTGCGGCTGGACGACCTCACCCAGGACCCCCGCTCGGCCGGCTTCCCGCCCGGGCACCCGCCCATGCGCAGCTTCCTGGGCGTGCCGATCCGGGTGCACACCGAGGTCTTCGGAAACCTCTACCTCACCGAGAAGCACGGCGGCGACCCCTTCACCGACGAGGACCTCGCGCTGATGCGGGTCCTGGCCTCGCAGGCGGGGATAGCGATCGGCAACGCCCGGCTGTACGAGACCGCGCGCCGCCGGGAGCGCTGGATCGAGGGCGCGGCAGCCGTGACCACCACCCTGCTGGCGGGCCGCCCGGCGGCCGACGCCCTGATGTGCGTCGCCGAACGGGCGCGGCTGCTGGCGGACGCGGCGGCGGGAGTGGTGCTCCAGCCGACCCCGGAGGGCGGCATGGAGATCGTGGCCGCCTCCACGCACGGAGACCCCGGCGACCTGATCGGCACGACCATCGCCCCGGGTTCGCCGGTGCTGGTGCAGCTGCTGGGCGGGGAACCCGTGTTCATAGAGGACTCGGCGACCGACCCCCGTATGACCACGCACGTGCGCAAGCGGTTCGGTCCGAGCATGATGCTGCCGCTGCAGAGCGGCGGCCAGCTGATCGGCACCCTCGCCCTGCCCAGGGCCCGGGGCGGCCCCCCGTACGACGCGGTGGACCGGCTGCTGGCCTCCCAGTTCGCCTCGCAGGCGGCACTGGCGCTGGTCCTGGCCGACGCCCAGCACGACCGCGAACAGCTCGCGGTGTACGAGGACCGCGACCGCATCGCGCGCGACCTGCACGACCTGGTGGTGCAGCGGCTGTTCGCGACGGAGATGATGCTGGAGAGCACCCGGCGGCGCTCCTCGAACGCCCCCTCGGGGGACGTGGAGGACGTGGGCCACGAGCTGGGCCGTGCCGTGGACGAGCTGGACTCCACCATCCAGGAGGTCCGCACGGCCATCTTCGCCCTCCAGCAGCCCCCGACGGACGCCCCGACGACGTTCCGGGGGAGGGTCCTGCGGGAGACCGGCGGGGCGGCGGTCCTGCTGGGCTTCCAGCCGTCCGTGCACTTCGCGGGCGCGGTGGACGCCCTGCTCCCGGACCGCGTCACGGACGCCCTCCTGTCCACCCTCCGCACCGCCCTGGCAGCGGCCCACCGCCGCAGCGGGGTCACGACGATCGAGGTCGAGGTCGACGCCACCCCGTCCCGAGTCCGTCTGACGGTCTCGGACGACGGCCACACGGAGGCGGGCGCCAGGGGGACGACGGTGACGTGGGAGTCGGAGCTGTAGCCGGGCGGGACGGGGGAGGGCGGTGCCCGAGTGGGGCGGCCTCAGGGAGGGTTGGGGGCTTCCCGCCAGTCTCATCGTCCTTCCGCGTCGGGCCGCCCTGTCAAGGGCGCTCCCTTCGGTCGCGTCGCTTCGCGATCGCCTCGGGCGTCACCACCGCCGCCGCCAACGTCCAACCCGCCTACGACCAGCCCCGGACGGCCGCCGGACGCCAAAACCTGGGCAGCGCGTAGCGATCTGAGGCGCCCGCCGGCCCCGGATGACGATCCCTTCGTCCTCAGGTGCGGGTATCAGCCCCAGGCGGGCGGCGGACGCTGAGACGGGAGGAGCGCGTAGCGATCTGGTGCGGAGGGCGGCCCCGAAGGCCGACGATGTCGGCCCGGATGCCCGGCGAGGCGGGCCCCGACCGCCCCGCCTCATCGCTGAGGGAGCCGCATGGCCAAGGAACGACCGGCCCGTCCTTTTGGGGGTTTCCCGGCAGTCCTTGTCTTTCCGGGGCGGGACGGGCTGTCAAGGGTGGAGCGCAGCGACATCGCGAAGCGACGCGACCGAAGGGAGCGCCCTTGACAGCCCGGCCCGAACCGGAAGGACAGTGGGACTGACGGGAAACCCCCAAGGCTGCTCTGAGACCGCCCGGCTCAGGCCCCGCCCACCCCCAAACCCCCGCCCCACCGCCTACCCTGGCCGCGTGACGACCCGTCTCTCGGCCCGTGCCGCCATTGCCGCCCTCATCGACCTCGGGAGCTTCGAGGAGTTGCCCGTGCCCCGGGCGGAGGAGTACCCCGACGACGACGGGCCGCTCGGGTGGGCCGGGTACGACGCCTCGCGGGCCCGGGCCACCGCCCGGACCGGGGAGCGGGAGTCCGTCGTCACCGGTACCGCCCGGATCGGTGGCCGTGAAGCCGCCCTCATCGCCTTCGAGTTCGGCTTCCTCGGCGGCAGCCTCGGCCGCCGTACCGGTGACCGGCTGGAGGCCGCCTACGCGCACGCCCGCGAGCGCCGCCTGCCGCTGGTCTCCCTGATCGCCACCGGCGGCTCCCGCATGCAGGAGGGGATGCTCGCGCTGGCGCAGCTCCAGCGGGTGGCCCGCCAGGGCGTGCTGACCCGGGCCGCCGGGCTCCCGCAGATCGCGGTGCTGCGCGACCCCACCACCGGTGGCGGGTGGGCCACCCTCGGGGCGGGGGCCGACGTGGTTCTGGCACTGCCCGGGGCGCAGGTCGGCTTCGCCGGGTCCCGGGTGCGGCCGGCCGATGCCGATCCGGCGGCCTACACCGCCGAGGGGCAGTACGACGCCGGGCACGTCGACGCCGTCGTCCCCGCGGCGGAGCTGCCCTCGGCCGTGGCGGACTGGCTGCGGGTGCTGGCCGCGCCCCGGGCCGTCTCCCCCGTCGAACCCCCGGCCGCGCTGGGCGGCGTCACGCCCCCGCTGACCGGCTGGGACGCCGTCCGGCAGGCCCGGCACCCCGAGCGACCCCGTGCGGAGGCGTACCTGGACGCGTACTTCGAGCTGCGGCTGCCGCTGCGCGGGGACCGGGCCGGGGCCGCCGACCCGGGGATGCTGTGCGGGTTCGGGCTGCGCGGGGGCCGGGCGGTCGCGTACGCCGCCCAGTGCGGCACCGCCACCCGTCCGGCGGGCTACCGTACGGCGGCCCGCGTGATCCGCCTCGCGGACCGGCTCGGGATCCCGGTGCTCACCCTGGTGGACACCCCGGGCGCGGCCAACGACGCCGCCGCCGAGCACGCGGGCGCCGGCCCGGCCATCGCGGACTGCTTCGCGGCGGTCGCGGCGGCCACCGTACCGGTGACGACCCTGCTGATCGGCGAGGGCGGCTCGGGCGGGGCGCTGGCCCTGGCCGCGCCCGGGAACACCTGGGTGACCCCGGACGGCTACTTCTCCGTCATCGCCCCCGAGCTGGCGGCGGCCATCCTCAAGCGCCCGGCCGAAGAGGCCCCCGCCACGGCGGACCAGCTCCGCATCCGCCCCCAGGACCTGGTCGACCTCGGCGTGGCCCGGGGGATCGTCGGCCCGAAGGGCTAGACCCGAAACACCAGGCCCAAAGGGCGCCGGCTCATCCAAGCCGCCCCGGCACCCGCACCTCCACCCGGTACAGCCGCGTGACCTGCTGCGGCAGTTCGTTGTCGTCGCTGGCCAGCAGCAGCCGGACGCGGCCCGCGCCGTCCTGGCCGGTGACGGTCATGTCCTCGATGTTGTCCACGAGGGGATGGTTCTGCGGCAGCTCCGACGGGGCGCCCAGCGTCGGGCAGGTGTCGAAGTCGCCGATCGGGGTAGGCGTACTGCCGGCCCAGGACGAACTCCCCGTCCCGGCGCCGCTCCCACGTCTGGATCCGCTGGAGGGTGCGCCCCCGCGCGTCCTTGCCGTCCCCGGCCAGCGGGCCCTCCAGCGCCGCGACCAGGGTGTGCCCGCCCGGCAGGAGGGTGAGCGACTCGAAGGTCTGGTTGGCGGTGGCCCGGCCCTCGGGGGCGACGCGGAACGCCGGCGGGACGCCGGTCGAGCGCGAGCCCGGAGATGCCGCCGACGAGCTTCCCGTCGAGCTGGGCCTTGTCGAGCGAGTCGGAGTAGCCGGCGACGGACATGTACGGGGAGCAGGCCCGGTCCGCCGGGGCGGCGTCGGCCGTCGGGGCGGGCAGAACGGCAACGAACCCGCCGACTCCCGTTCACAACGGGCCCCCAGCCCCTCCCCCTACGCCTCCGGCGACCTGGCGTCGTACCGGGCGAAGGACCGCCACCGCGCGGCGAGCAGCCCCAGTACGAGCACGCACGCGAGCCCGCCGCCGGTGACGGCCACGGACGGGGAGGCGAGGTCGCCCACGGTTCCGGCCAGGAAGTCCCCGAGCCGGGGCCCGCCCGCGACGACCACGATGAACACGCCCTGGAGCCGGCCCCGCATCCCGTCCGGGGTGGCGGTCTGCATCATCGTGGAGCGGAACACCATCGAGATGGTGTCGGCGCACCCGGCCAGCGCCAGGAAGAGCAGCCCCAGCCAGAGGTTGCGGGTCAGGCCGAAGACGGCGATGGCCAGCCCCCACCCCGCGACGGACAGCAGGATGGCCAGCCCGTGCCGCCGGATCCGCCCCTGCCAGCCGGAGAAGAGCCCGCCGAGCAGCGCGCCCACGGCGGGTGCGGCGACCAGCAGGCCGACGGTCTTGGCGTCGCCGCCGTACCAGAGCACGGCGATGGCCGGGAACAGCGCCTTCGGCTGCGCGAAGATCATCGCGGCCATGTCGGAGAAGAAGGTCATCCGGATGTTGGGCGTGGTTCCGAGGAAGCGCAGCCCGTCCATCACCGAGGCCCGCCCCTTGCGCCCCTCCGGCAGCATCGCGGGCAGCCGCCACATGGCGTACAGGGCGGCGACGAAGGTCACCGCGTCGATCAGGTACGCGGCCTGGTACCCCCACCAGCCGACGATCAGCCCGCCCAGCACCGGGCCCAGCATGGTCCCGGAGGTCATGGTCACGGAGCCCAGCGCGTTCGCGGCGGGCAGCTGCTCGGGCGGCAGCAGCTTGGGGATCATGGCCGAGCGGGCCGGCCCGTTCAGCGCCCCGCAGACGGCCTGGAGGGCGACGACGGTGTAGAGCAGCCAGACGCGGTGGTAGTCGAGCAGCGCCGCGGCGGCCAGGCCGGCGGACAGCACGGTGAGCCCGATCTGGCTGTAGAGGCCGAGCTTGCGCCGGTCCACGGTGTCGGCGATGGCGCCGCCGTACAGGCCGAAGGCGACGAGCGGGACGAGCGAGAAGAGCCCGACCAGCCCGACGGAGAAGCTGGAGCCGGTGATCTCGTAGACCTGGAGCGAGATGGCCAGGGCGGTCATGGCCTGGCCCATCCAGGAGATGGTGCCGCCCACCCACAGCCGCCGGTAGTGGGCGGAGGTGCGCAGCGGGGTCAGGTCGGCGAGTATGCGTCGCTTGGGTCGGGGCGGGGAGGCGGTACCAGTCACACGGGATGGTAACCAGCCCCGTCTAGGGCGGCTCTGGAGCCCGGGAGGGTCCGTCGGGTCCTTCGCACTCCCGTCACGCGCGCCCCGTCCGGATCCGGCGTTTCAGGGCGGGGTCGCTCTTGCCGCTAACTCGCCATTATCACCCGACATTTGACCGGATCGGCGTGGCCTCCCCGCCGCCTGTTCGGCTCATGATGAAAGACTCGTATGTCCAGGGAGGCGTAGTGATCGATCCTGGCAACAGCACCACGAGCACCAGTGACACCGGCCCCGCGGGCCACAGCCTGCGCCCCGCGAGCGGTGTCACCACCCCCCTCACGGTCGGGGTGGAGGA
The DNA here is from genome assembly GCF_040648015.1 of Streptomyces sp. NPDC029216. Classification (NCBI taxonomy): domain Bacteria; kingdom Bacillati; phylum Actinomycetota; class Actinomycetes; order Kitasatosporales; family Streptomycetaceae; genus Streptomyces; species Streptomyces sp. NPDC029216. The sequence continues at coordinate 7,977 of NZ_JBEZWL010000051.1, forward strand.
GGAGTTCCTGCTCGTCGACGACCGCACGTTACGGGTGGTCCCCGCCGCCCCGCTCGTCCTCGCCACCGCGGCAGGGCTTCCCGCGCAGCTGCACGCCGAGGGGACCCGGTACCAGGTGGAGATCTCCACCCCGGTCGCCGACTCGGCGATCACCCTGCGCGAGGAGCTCGCCGCCCTGCGGCGGACCCTCGCCGCGGCGGCCCGCGAGCACGGCTGCCGGCTGCTGGCGGCCCCCTCGCCCGTCGTGGCCGTCGAAGGGCCGCTGCACCTGACCGACGACGAGCCGCGCCAGCGCGAGCAGCACCGCCGGTTCGGCGCGCTGACCGACACCCTGGTCAGCTGCGGCCGCCACATCCACATCGGGACCCTCGACGTGGACACGGCGGTGGCGGTGTCCAACCGGGTCCGGCCGTGGCTGCCCACGCTGATCGCGCTGGCGGCCAACTCCCCCTTCTGGGGCGGCCGTGACACGGGCCACTCCAGCTGGCGGGCGATGGCCTGGTCGGGCTGGCCCTCGGCGGGTCCGCCCCCGCACTTCGCGTCCACGGCCCACTTCCGGAGCTCGGTGCAGACCCTGCTCGGCTCCGGGGCGGCCCTGGACACCAAGATGGTCTACTGGGACCTCCGCCCCTCCGGGAACTGGCCCACGCTCGAAATCCGGGCGCCCGACATGTCCCCGGACATCGACACGGCCGTACTGCAGGCCGAGCTCGGCCGCGCCCTGGTCTCCTCGGCGCTGCGCGACATCGCGGAGCAGCGGCCCGAACAGCCCGTACGGGACGACGTACTGCGTCTCGCGCGGTGGCGGGCGGCCCACGACGGCCTGGAGGGCTTCGGCCTGGACCCGTACACGGGGGCCGAGCTCCCGGCGGCCGACCTGGCGGAGGCCCTGCTCGACCGGGTCGCCCCGGACCTGGCCGCCGCGGGCGACCTGGACCACGCGGCGCGGACCCTGGGCGGGCTGCTGCGCGGCGGGTCGGGTGCGGCCCGGCAGCGGGCGGCCTTCGCGCGCCGCCAGGACCTGACGGACGTGCTGCGCCTGCTGGTGGAGGAGACGGAGAAGTTCTAGCCGGCGCCCGCCGGAGACCGGGGCCGCAGGTGCCGACGCGCGCGCCTGCGGCCCCTTCGCGTGCCCGGTGGACGTCCGCGGCATCCGCCGCATCCGCCCCGTCCGTAACGGGCCGTAAGTCCGCCCGCGTCCGTACCGGCCTGGCCGCGCTCGTCGTCGCCGCCGCCATCGGAGGCCTGGCCGCCGTCCCGGCGCACGCCGCCTCGGAGGTGGAGCTGATGGCCGCCGACGCGCAGGCCGAGAACGGCAACGGCCCTTGTGCCCACGGCGGTTACGACGGCGGCGTAAACCAGTACAGCAGCTGCGACGGGTACGGCGGGCAGGCGCACGCCTGGTGCGCGGACTTCGTGGGCTGGGTCTGGTCGCGGCACAACGTCCAGGGCATGGCCACGCTGACCGACGCCGCCTCCAGCTTCTACGCCTACGGGGAGAAGTACGGGACGCTGTCGAGCACCCCGCACGTGGGCGACGCGGTGGTCTACGAGTACAGCAACGGCTGGGCCCAGCACGTGGCGATGGTCACCGACATCTCGGGCGGCTACGTCACCATCACCGGCGGCAACCAGCACAACATGGTGTCCACCAACACCACCACCCGCTACCGCGTGGGCGAGTCCCCCTGGGGCCAGACCATCAGCGGGTACATCTCGCCGAAGCTGCAGTCCGCCACCCCGCCGTCGGTCTCGCTGAAGGGCCTGCCGGGCACGTCCGTCTCCGGTGTCGCCCAGCTGTCGGCGGCCGTGTCCAACGGCACGTACCCGATCGCCTCGGTCCAGTACTACGTGGACGGCAAGCAGGTCGCCAAGCGGACGACCGCCCCGTACGGCTTCGACTTCGACTCCAGCTCGGTACCGGACGGCAAGCACATCGTCTCCGCCGAGGTCACCGACACCCAGGGCAACACGGGTAACTCCCGCACCCAGATCATCACCTCCAACGGCGACGCGAGCTCCACCTTCCAGGCCGACTTCAACGGTGACGGCAAGGCGGACGTCGGCGTCCTCTACAACTACGGCCAGGAGGCGGACGGCACCAACCACACCGGCCTGTGGACGTACACGAGCAACGGCACGGGCTTCAACGCCCCGGTGAAGGTGTGGGACAACATCGCCTCGGGATCCGGCTCCTGGAACTGGAGCCGCTCGAAGGTGACCACGGGCGACTTCAACGGCGACGGCAAGACCGACATCGGCGTCCTCTACAACAACGGCCAGGACACCGACGGCACCAACCACACCGCCTTCTGGACCTTCACCAGCACCGGATCCGGCTTCTCCAACCCGGTCAAGAAGTGGGACAGCACCGCCTCCTGGAACTGGAACCGCTCCAAGCTGACCTCCGGCGACTTCAACGGCGACGGCAAGACCGACGTCGGCATCCTCTACAACAACGGCCAGCAGGCCGACGGCACCAACATCACCGCCCTGTGGACCATGACCAGCACCGGCAGCGGCATCGGCGCCCCGGTCAAGAAGTGGGACAACGACGACCGCACCACCGGCTCCTGGAGCTGGAGCCGCTCCAAGCTCACGTCCGGGGACTTCGACGGCGACGGCAAGACCGACGTCGGGATCCTCTACGACAACGGCCGCCAGGCCGACGGCACCAACATCACCGCCCTGTGGACCATGACCAGCACCGGATCCGGCTTCGGCGCCCCGGTCAAGAAGTGGGACAACGACGACCGCACCACCGGCTCCTGGAGCTGGAGCCGCTCCAAGATGGTGGCCGGGGACTTCAACGGCGACGGCAAGGCCGACGTCGGCGTCCTGTACGACAACGGCCGGGACGCCGACGGCACCAACCACACCGCCCTGTGGACCTTCACCAGCACCGGCTCCGGCATCAGCGGCCCGGTCAGGAAGTGGGACTCCGGTTCCGACAGCTGGAACGCCGACTCCGCCAAGGTGACCGCCGGGGACTTCGACGGCGACGGGAAGACCGACGTCGGCGTCCTGTACGACTACGGCCACCAGGCCGACGGCGGCAGCCGGAGCGGCCTGTGGAGGTTCTCCTCCTCCGGCTCCGGCTTCAACACCCCCGTCAAGAACTGGGACTCCGGCTCCGGCAGCTGGAACTGGTTCCGCAGCGACCTCGCCTGACCCCTTCCGGGGCCGGTCTCAGAGCCACCCCCGCTGGGCGGCCCGCAGGCCGGCCTCGAAGCGGCTGGTGGCGTTGAGGCGCTCCATCAGCCCGGACATCTGGCGGCGGACGGTGCGCAGCGAGACGCCGAGCCGCTTGCCGGCGGCCTCGTCGGTCAGCCCGGAGGCCAGCAGCTTGAGGAGTTCCCGTTCGCCGGCGGTGATCCCGTCGTCCGGGGCCTGCTCGCGGGCGGCGCCCAGCGGGACGGCGGTCTCCCAGGTCTGCTCGAAGAGGGTGACGAGGGAGGCCACGATGCCGGGCGAGGTGGTGCACAGGGCGCCCAGCCGGGAGTTCGCGGGGTCGATGGGTACCACGGCGGTCTTCCGGTCGAAGATCACCAGGCGGGGCGGCAGGACCGGGCTGGTGCGGACCTGGCCGCCCCGGTCGGTGGTCCACTGGGCGTAGGCGAGGGTGGCCTGGTCGTTGCGGGCGCTGTCCTGGTAGACGGCCCGCATCTGGATGCCGCGGCTCAGCGCGTCCTCGTCCAGCGGCTTGGAGGCGTCGAGGCTGGCCTGGGACTGGGCCCCGCCCGGCATGATCGACAGGCATTCCCCGGTGAGCCCGCGGCCGAGCACCTCCAGCCGGGACTGGATGGCGTCGAGCCCCACCAGCCGCTCCGCGCCGTCGGTCTCGGTGTTGGGCCGCAGTCCCGCGAACTCGGCCACGGCGCGGGCGGCGGCCGCCTTGCTCAGTGCCAGCTCCTGCTGGCGGCGGAGCAGCTCCTCCTCCTGGCGGCGGAGGATCTGCTCCAGCCCCGCCTCGGGGCTGACGGCCCGCAGACCCCCCGTGTTCTCCCGCGAGGGAGCGAGCAGGTCGAGGTCGACGAGCCGGTCCAGCCCGTCGCGCACCTGCCCCTCGGTCATACCGAGACGGGAGCACAGTTCGGCCACTCCCCCGGTCGGATCCGCGAGCATCTCGCGGTAGACGGCCTCGACGTGTCTGTCCAGTCCCAATGCTTCCAGCATGTGTGCCCCCCGGCCCGGATGGATCCCGGCGGACAAGCGTCCGCCGACTCCAGTGATCTTAAAGCTGTGCAGGTCGGAGCCCCGAGGCGACACCAAGGTGTCAGTCACCTTGGTGCCATCGCGATCCTCTTCTGCCGGCCCGGGCGGGCGAGCAGGATGGTGTTCACCGGGACGGCGGGGCACGGAGCCCCACCCCAGGCCAGGGCCGCAAGGCCGGACCGGTACAGCGCGCAAGCCGACCGCTCCAGCCACACGTGCTCGCTCCAGGGGGATTCCATGTCTCGCACCGCCCGCCTCGTCACCACCGCCGCGCTCACCGCCCTGCTGTCCGCCACCGCGACCGCCACGGCTACGGCCACGGAGCCCGGCCCGGGCGTCATCAGCTGGGACTCGGTCCGCGCCGCCGCCCCCGCCGGCCCGAAGGTGATCAGCTGGGACTCGGCCCCGATGGACACCAAGGTCATCAGCTGGGACTGACCTCCCCCCTTCCCCGGCATTCGAAGGCGGCCCTCCGGGGCCGCCTTCGCCGCGTTATGACACGCATCACAGGGGGCGGGGCATGGACGTCGGCACCCCAGAACGCACAAGTGCCCCGGCCCGGAAACCCGGGTCGGGGCACTCAGGCGCTGCCGAAACGTTTCTGCTGGACAGGCCTCGCGGTGGGGCGGGTGGGACTCGAACCCACGGCCGACGGATTATGAGTCCGCTGCTCTAACCGGCTGAGCTACCGCCCCTTCACGGCGTGGCGCGTACATGTGTGCGCGCCGTCTGCCGCAGCATAGCCGCTCATACGATCTCCTGCCTCGGATGCCTCGCATGATCGGCTTCGCATGTTCAGAGAGACCGCGCTGGAAGCTGCCCGGTTCCCGTTCGGGCAAAAAGAAAGAGGACCCGATCGGGTCCTCTTCCCTTCTTGCTCCCCCGACTGGACTCGAACCAGTAACCTGCCGGTTAACAGCCGGCTGCTCTGCCAATTGAGCTACAGGGGACCGAGCTCCCCCGACTGGACTCGAACCAGTAACCTGCCGGTTAACAGCCGGCTGCTCTGCCAATTGAGCTACAGGGGATTGCTGCGGTGCCACGAACAGCCCACCTCCGGCCTTGCCGGGGGGCGAGCGCCCGTTGCGAGTCATAGATTAGCGCAAGCAGGGGGGTGCTCCGCCAATCGGTATCGCCAGCCGGCCGGGCACCGACACGACGAAGGGTGGCAGGCATGCGGTACAAGGTCACGTTCCTCGCCGGAGTGGCCCTCGGGTACGTAGTGGGTACGGCCGCGGGACGGGAACGCTACGAGGAGATGAAGAAGTCCGCCCGGCGGCTCGCGCAGAACCCGGTGGTGCGCAACGCCGCCGAGACCGCGGGCCAGAGCGGGCGGGCGTTCGCGGGGAAGGCGTTCGCCGCCGTGGGCGACAGGGTCGGCGACGCACTGCCGCCGTCCGTGGTGAGGCGGGTGCCCGGGCTGCGGGAGCGGGGACAGGGCTACGAGGACGAGTGGGGAACCAGCAACACCTGAGTCTCCTGGGAGGGGCACCCGGTGGGGCAGAATTCTCCGCATGGGGATAGTCGCCGGGCTGGACAGCTCTTCCGCCTTCACTCGCATCGTCGTCTGCGACACGGACACGGGCGCCGTGCTGCGCCAGGGCTACGCACCCCATCCGCCGTCCGCGGGCGAAACGGTGCCCCATGAGACCGACCCCCAGGCCTGGCTGCTCTCGCTCGGCGAGGCCGCCGGCGGCGGGCTGCTGGAGGGCGTCCAGGCCATCGGGGTCTCCGCGCAGCAGCACGGTCTGCTGCCGCTGGACGCGCAGGGCGGGCTGGTCCGGCCCGCCCTGGTGGGCAACGACAAGCGCGGCCAGGTCGCCGCGGCCGATCTGGTCGAGGCGCTCGGCGGGAAGGCCGCCTGGACGGCGGCCGTGGGTTCCGTCCCGCACGCCGCGCAGCCGATAGCGAAGCTCGCCTGGCTGGCCCGTACCGAGCCCGAGGCCGCGCGCCGGGTGTCGGTGCTGCTGTCCCCGCACGACTGGCTCGTCTGGCAGCTGCTGGGCCGGCCCGCCCGCCGCACCACCGACCGGGGCGCCGCCTCCGGGACCGGGTACTGGTCGGCGGCCACCGGCGCGTACCGCCCGGACCTGGTCGAGCTGGCGCTCGGGCACCAGGCGCTGCTGCCCGAGGTGCTCGGGCCCTGCGACGTCGCCGGGGTGACCCCGGAGGGGCTGCTGATCTCCGCCGGGACCGGGGAGACCACGGCCGCGGTGCTCGGGCTGGGCCTGGGCCCGGGGGACGCGGTCGTCTCGCTGGGGGCCTCCGGTTCGGTGATGGCCGTGCACCACGAGGCGCTCGTGGAGCCGAACGGCCTGATCACCTCCCTCGCCGACGCCGGCGGCATGCACCTGCCGGTGGTGAACACCTCCAACGCCGTACGGACCCTGCGCGGCACCGCCGACATGCTGGGCACCGACCTGGAGGGGCTGAGCGCGCTCGCGCTGAAGTCGACTCCGGGCGCGCACGGGCTCGTACTCCTGCCGTACCTGGAGGGGGAGCGGACCCCGTACCTGCCGCACAGCGCCGGGACCCTGTCCGGGCTGCGCCGCGACTCCATGAAGCCGGAACACCTGGCGCGGGCCGCCTTCGAGGGGATGCTGTGCGGGCTGGTGGACGCCCTCGACGTGCTGCGGCACCGGGGCGTCGGCATCCGGCGGGTGTTCCTGCTGGGTGCGGCGGCCGAGCTGCCCGCCGTACAGGCCGCCGCTCCGGGGCTGTTCGGGACGCAGGTGGTCGTGCCCGCTCCGGCGGACTACGCGGCTCTGGGCGCGGCCCGGCAGGCGGCGTGGGCGCTGGGGGTGCAGCAGGGCACGCTGGCCCCGCACACCCCGCCGCTGTGGCCTGCCCCGGCCGCCCAGGTGTTCGAGCCGGGCGAGGAGTTCGCGGCCTGGCAGGCGGTGCGTCAGCAGTACGTCACGACGCGGGAGCAGCTGCACCCAGGGGCCTTCTGAACCGCGGATGACAGGAGTCGTACCCGGTCCGCAACCCCTTGCGGGTCCGGGTTCTGGCAGCAAGGGGACCTTGGCACGAAGAGGCCTACTCCTTTTGTCCCGGCTTTGCGAAAAGCGGTAGGGATCAAGCCTCCGCTTGGCACAAGATGGAGTGAACCCCCTCGATCTTTGCTACCGGAGCCTGCGCGTGCTCATACGACTTCTGCGGACGTACCTGCGTCCGCACCGGAAACCCATCGCCGCACTGGTGCTGCTGCAACTCCTGCAGACCAGTGCGAGCCTCTACCTGCCCACGCTCAACGCCGACATCATCGACCACGGTGTCGTCAACGGTGACACGGGATACATCCTGCGCTTCGGCGCACTGATGCTCGGTGTCTCGCTCGTCCAGCTCGCCTGCAACGTCGGGGCCGTCTACTTCGGTGCGCGGACCGCCGCCGCGCTGGGCCGGGACGTCCGCGCCGCCGTCTTCGACCGGGTGCAGAGCTTCTCCGCCCGGGAGCTGGGCCAGTTCGGCGCGCCGTCGCTGATCACCCGTACGACCAACGACGTCCAGCAGGTCCAGATGCTGGCGCTGCTGACCTTCACGCTGATGGTCTCGGCGCCGATCATGTGCGTCGGCGGCATCGCCATGGCGCTCTCCCTGGACGTGAAGCTGTCGGGCGTCCTGCTCGCGGTGGTCCCGGTCCTGGGCATGTCGGTCGGCGCGATCGTCTGGCGGACGCGTCCGCTGTTCCGCCGGATGCAGGAACGCCTCGACGTGGTCAACCGGGTGCTGCGCGAGCAGATCACCGGCAACCGCGTGATCCGCGCCTTCGTCCGCGACGGCTACGAGGAGGAGCGTTTCCGTGGCGCGAACTCGGAGCTGACCGGCGTCTCGCTGGCCTCGGGCAGGCTGCTCGCGCTGATGTTCCCCGTGGTCCTCCTGGTCGTGAACATCTCCAGCGTCGCCGTCATCTGGTTCGGTGCGATGCGCGTGGACGGCCGGGAGATGGAGATCGGCCAGCTCACGGCCTTCCTCGCCTACCTGATGCAGATCGTGATGGCCGTGATGATGGCCACCTTCATGTTCATGATGGTGCCGCGCGCCGAGGTCTGCGCCGAGCGCATCCAGGAGGTCCTGGACACCGACTCCAGCGTGGTCCCGCCGGCCGACCCGGTGCGCACGCTCTCCCTGCGCGGCCAGCTGGAGCTGCGCGGCGCCGACTTCCACTACCCGGGCGCCGAGGTTCCGGTGCTGCGCGGGGTGGACCTGGTGGCCCGCCCCGGCGAGACCACCGCGGTGATCGGCTCCACCGGCAGCGGCAAGTCCACGCTGCTGGGCCTGGTGCCCCGGCTGTTCGACGCGACCGGCGGCGAGGTGCTCGTCGACGGTGAGGACGTGCGCCGGCTGGACCCGCAGCTGCTGGCCAGGACGGTCGGCATGGTCCCGCAGAAGCCGTACCTGTTCTCCGGGACGGTGGCCTCCAACCTGCGCTACGGGCGCCCGGACGCGACCGACGAGGAGCTGTGGCAGGCCCTGGAGGTGGCCCAGGCCAAGGAGTTCGTCTCCGCGCTGGAGGGCGGCCTCGACGCGCCGATCACCCAGGGCGGTACGAACGTCTCCGGCGGCCAGCGCCAGCGTCTGGCGATCGCCCGCACGCTCGTGCAGCGCCCGGAGATCTACCTGTTCGACGACTCCTTCTCGGCCCTGGACTACGCCACGGACGCGGCGCTGCGCGCGGCGCTGGCCCGTGAGACGGAGGAGGCGACGGTGGTCATCGTCGCGCAGCGGGTCTCCACGATCCGCGACGCAGACCGGATCATCGTCCTCGACGAGGGCCAGGTGGTCGGCGAGGGCCGTCACCACGAGCTGATGGCCGGCAATGAGACCTACCGGGAGATCGTGCTCTCCCAGCTGACGGAGGCGGAGGCCGCATGAGCGGGCCCGGAGGACGGATGATGATGGGCTCGCCCCAGAGGTCCATGGACTTCAAGGGGTCGGGCAAGCGGCTGCTGGGCCAGCTGGCCCAGGACAAGGCGAAGCTGTGGGGCATGGTCGCGGCCGTGGTCGGCAGCGTCGGCTGTTCGGTGGTCGGGCCGAAGATCCTGGGCGAGGCCACGGACCTGGTGTTCGCGGGGATCGTCGGCCGGGAGCTGCCGAAGGGCCTGACGAAGGAGCAGGCGCTGGAGGGGCTGCGCGCCCAGGGGCACGGCGGCATGGCGGACATGCTGGCGAGCAGCGACTTCACTCCGGGCGAGGGCATCGACTTCGGTGCCGTCGGGGTCGTGGCGCTCTGGGCGCTGGCGGTCTTCGTGATGGCGGCGCTGCTGATGCTGGTCGCGACGAGGCTGTCGAACCTCGTGCAGAACGGCATGGTGTACCGGATGCGCGAGGAGCTCCAGGCGAAGCTGTCGCGGCTGCCGCTGTCGTACTTCGACCAGCAGAAGCGCGGCGAGGTGCTGAGCCGGGCGACGAACGACATCGACAACATCGGGCAGACGCTCCAGCAGACGCTGGGTCAGCTGATGAACTCGCTGCTGACGATCGTCGGCGTGCTGGCGATGATGTTCTGGATCTCGCCGCTGCTGGCCCTGGTCGCGCTGGCGACCGTGCCGGTGGCCATGGTGGTCGCGGCGAAGATCGGCAAGAAGTCGCAGCCGCAGTTCGTGGCGCAGTGGAAGAGCACCGGCGCGCTGAACGCCCACATCGAGGAGATGTACTCCGGCCACGCGCTGGTGAAGGTCTTCGGGCGGCAGAAGGAGTCGGCGGAGGTCTTCGCCGAACAGAACGAGGAGCTGTACCGGGCCTCGTTCAAGGCGCAGCTGGTCAGCGGCATCATGCAGCCGGTGATGTTCTTCATCTCGAACATCAACTACGTGCTGGTGGCGGTCGTCGGCGGTCTGCGGGTGGCCTCGGGCACCCTGTCGATCGGTGACGTGCAGGCGTTCATCCAGTACTCGCGCCAGTTCTCGATGCCACTGACGCAGGTGGCGTCGATGGCGAACCTGGTGCAGTCCGGCGTCGCCTCGGCGGAGCGGGTGTACGAGCTGATGGACGCGCCCGAGCAGGAGCCGGACGCCGAGGTTCCGGAGCGTCCGGAGGAACTGCGCGGACAGGTCGTCCTCGACAAGGTGGCCTTCCGCTACGAGCCGGACAAGCCGCTCATCGAGAACCTGTCGCTGCGCGTGGAGCCGGGGCAGACGGTCGCGATCGTCGGCCCGACGGGCGCGGGCAAGACCACGCTGGTCAACCTGCTGATGCGGTTCTACGAGGTCACCGGCGGCGAGATAGCCCTGGACGGGGTGGACATCGCGAAGATGACCCGCGAGGAGCTGCGTTCGGGGATCGGCATGGTCCTCCAGGACACCTGGCTGTTCGGCGGGACCATCGCGGAGAACATCGCCTACGGCGCCTCGCGCGAGGTCACGCGCGCGGAGATCGAGGAGGCGGCGCGGGCCGCGCACGCGGACCGGTTCGTCCGTACGCTGCCCGACGGCTACGACACGGTCCTCGACGACGAGGGCGCGGGTGTCAGCGCGGGCGAGAAGCAGCTGATCACCATCGCCCGGGCGTTCCTGTCGGACCCGGTGATCCTGGTCCTCGACGAGGCGACGAGCTCGGTGGACACCCGTACCGAGGTGCTGATCCAGAAGGCGATGGCGCGCCTCGCGCACGGCCGTACGTCCTTCGTGATCGCGCACCGGCTGTCGACGATCCGCGACGCCGACGTGATCCTGGTGATGGAGAACGGCTCGATCGTGGAACAGGGCACGCACGAGGAGCTGCTGGACGCGGACGGCGCGTACGCGCGGCTGTACGCGGCGCAGTTCGCGCAGGCGGTGGCCGAGGTCGACTGACCGGCCGCGTACGCGCACGGGTGGGGGCGTCCTTCGGGGCGCCCCCTTCCCGTTGCGGTGCGGGGTTCAGTCGAGGTAGCCGCGCAGCTGGTCCGCGAAGGCGTGGTCGCGGAGCTTGGCGAGGGTCTTGGACTCGATCTGGCGGATCCGCTCGCGGGTGACGCCGAAGATCCGGCCGATCTCCTCCAGGGTGCGCGGCCGGCCGTCGGCGAGCCCGTAGCGGAGCTGGACGACCTTGCGTTCGCGTTCGCCGAGGGTCGACAGGACGGCTTCGAGGTGTTCGCGCAGCAGGAAGAAGGCGGCGGACTCCATGGGGGAGGCGGCGTCGCCGTCCTCGATGAGGTCGCCGAGCGCGACGTCCTCCTCCTCGCCGACGGGGGCGTGCAGGGAGACCGGCTCCTGGGCGAGGCGCAGCACTTCCAGGACCCGTTCGGGGGTCAGTTCCAGGTGGAGGGCGACCTCTTCGGCAGTGGGTTCGTAGCCGCGTTCCTGGAGCATCCGGCGCTGGACGCGGATGACGCGGTTGATGAGCTCGACGACGTGGACGGGGACGCGGATGGTGCGGGCCTGGTCGGCGAGGGCCCGTGACATGGCCTGGCGGATCCACCAGGTCGCGTAGGTGGAGAACTTGTAGCCGCGCGCGTAGTCGAACTTCTCGACGGCCCGGATCAGCCCGAGGTTGCCCTCCTGGACCAGGTCGAGCATGGTCAGGCCGCGGCCGACGTAGCGTTTGGCGACGGAGACGACCAGCCGCAGGTTGGACTCGATGAGGCGGCGTTTGGCCATCCGGCCCATGACGACGAGTTTGTCGAGGTCGACGGCGAGCTGGGAGTCGAGGTCGGTGGCGCCGCCGAGTTTCTCCTCGGCGAAGAGTCCCGCTTCCACCCGCCGCGCGAGTTCCACCTCCTCGGCGGCGGTGAGGAGCGGGATCCTGCCTATCTCGCGCAGGTACTGGCGGAAGAGGTCGGCGGAGGGGCCGCCCGTGCCGGGGCCGGCCTGTCCGCGGCCGGGCTGCGGGGGTGCCGGCTCGATGAGTTCGAGCACCTCGGGTTCGTCGTCCCCGGCCTGCTCCGCGGCGTCGCGGGCGGCTGCGTCTGCGGTTTCGTCCACGGCCTCGACCTCGGCCTCTGCGGTTGCGACTTCACCGGCGTGGAAGGGGCTGCCGGCGGGGTGGCTCACGTTCACGGTCAGGGTCCGGGTCTGCACGGGGGCGACCTCCAGGGGCTCCGAGGACGGTGGCACCGCACCTCAGTGTGGGGTACGGCACATCGCCGCCACGAGGGGCGTGCGGGCACTTTCTGGGCCCGCTGCGTGACCGGATGGTTACCCCCCGGCGGCAACCCCGATGCGGATCGGACTCATGTCCGAGACGATCGGGGGCCGCCCGCGCCGGGCCCGTGCAGGGCGTCCGGTCAGGCCATCCAGAAGAAGACGGCCGTCATCCGCTTGTCCTCCAGGGTGCTTCCCCAGTAGCCGGTGGCGCTGTGGATCAGGTCGGCGGAGTACAGCAGGAGGCGGTTGTAGCGGTGGGGGACGCGGAGGTCCTCGGTGAAGGAGTCCCCGGGGCTCTGGCGGTAGAAGCTGGTGCCGCAGTCCTCGGGGATGCCGGGGGTGAGGTAGAGCACGGCGGCGTAGCGGCACCCGGTGCGGGAGTCGGTGTGCGGGCGGGACTCACACTCCCCCTCGCCGACGACCTGGACGCAGTTGTGGTGGAAGGTGCCGGCGCCGGAGGGGTCCTCGGCCCAGATCCGCTTCGCCCCGGTGGCCCGCCGTACCAGCTTCTCCACGCGGGCGAGTTCGGCCGGTTCCAGGGCGGGCATGGCCCGCAGCCCGGGCCAGGGCTCGGGCTTGTGCGGGGCGCCCTGGACCCAGTCGCCCTTGGCGAGGCAGCGTTCCCGTACGGCGTCCACGTCGGGCAGTACGTCGTCCAGCACCCAGTAGTCACGGCCGCGGGCGGGCTTGCGGCAGGGCAGCACGGGAAGGGTGTGCGGGGGTCGAAGTGACATGCGCGGAACGCTAGTTGCGGGAGCCGCGGGCCTCGCCAAAGCGGGTCCCAAGAGTCCGGCAAGAGATGGTCCGCCGGTGTACGCCGCTACGCGGGCTCCACCCGGACCGCGCAGACCTTGAACTCCGGCATCCGGGAGACGGGGTCCAGGGCGGGGTTGGTGAGGGTGTTGGCGCGGCCCTCCCCGTACCAGTGGAAGGGCATGAACACGGTGTCCGCCCTGATGGCGTCGGTGATCCGGGCCGGGGCCACGGCCCGCCCGCGGCGCGAGGTGACGGCCAGCGGGGCGCCGTCGGCCACCCCGAGGCGGGCGGCGAGGCGTGGGTGGAGTTCCACGAAGGGGCCGGGGGCGGCCTCGTTGAGCTCGGCCACGCGGCGGGTCTGCGCCCCGGACTGGTACTGGGCGACGACCCGGCCGGTGGTGAGCAGCAGCGGGTAGGCGGCGTCGGGGGTCTCGGCGGCCTCGCGGTGGGTGACGGGCACGAAGCGGGCCCGGCCGTCGTCGGTGGCGAAGCGGTCCAGGAAGAGCCGGGGCGTTCCCGGGGAGCCCTCGGGGCAGGGCCAGAAGACGCCCTGTTCGGCGGCGATGCGCTCGTAGGAGATGCCGGAGTAGTCGGCGGGGCCGCCCTCGGAGGCGCGGCGCAGCTCCTCGAAGACCTCCTCGGGGTCGGTGGGGAAGCCCTTCTCCAGGCCGAGGCGGGAGGCGAGGCCGTGCAGGACCTCCAGGTCGCTGCGGACGCCCGGGGGCGGGGTGAGGGCCCGGCGGCGCAGCAGGACGCGGCCCTCCAGGCTGGTGGTGGTGCCGGTCTCCTCCGCCCACTGGGTGACGGGCAGGACCACGTCCGCGAGGGCGGCGGTCTCGGAGAGGACCACGTCGGCGACGGCGAGGAAGTCCAGGGAGCGGATGCGCTCCTCGACGTGCGCGGCGCGGGGGGCGGAGACGACGGGGTTGGAGCCCATGAGGAGGAGGGCCTTCACGTCGGTGCCCAGGGCGTCGAGGAGTTCGTAGGCGCTGCGGCCGGGGCCGGGCAGGGTCTGGGGGGCGACGCCCCAGACCCGGGCGACGTGCGCGCGGGCGGCCGGGTCGGTGAGCTTGCGGTAGCCGGGGAGCTGGTCGGCCTTCTGGCCGTGTTCGCGGCCGCCCTGGCCGTTGCCCTGGCCGGTGAGGCAGCCGTAGCCGGAGAGCGGGCGGCCGGCCCGGCCGGTGGCCAGGCACAGGTTGATCCACGCGCCGACGGTGTCGGTGCCCTTGGCCTGCTGTTCGGGGCCGCGGGCGGTGAGCACCATCGCCGCGGAGGGGGCGCAGAACATCTCGACGGCGCGCCGCAGTTGGGGCACCGGTACGCCGGTGATCCGTTCCACGAGTTCGGGCCAGTGGGCCATCGCGGCGGCCCGGGCGTCCTCCCAGCCGGTGGTGCGGGCGGCGATGAACTCGGCGTCGGTGCGGCCCTCGGCGACGATCAGGTGCAGCAGGCCGAGGGCCAGGGCGAGGTCGGTGCCGGGGCGCGGAGCCAGGTGCAGGTCGGCCTGCTCGGCGGTGCGGGTGCGGCGGGGGTCGACGACGATGAGGGTGCCGCCGTTGGCCTTGAGCTCGGTGAAGTAACGCAGGGCGGGGGGCATGGTCTCGGCGGGGTTGGAGCCGACGAGGATCACGCAGCCGGTGCGCGGGATGTCCTCCAGCGGGAACGGCAGCCCGCGGTCCAGGCCGAAGGCGCGCTGGTGGGCGGCTGCGGCGGAGGACATGCAGAAGCGGCCGTTGTAGTCGATCTGGGAGGTGCCCAGGGCGACGCGGGCGAACTTGCCGAGGGCGTAGGCCTTCTCGTTGGTGAGCCCGCCGCCGCCGAAGACGCCGACGGCGTCGGGTCCGTGCGCGCGGCCGGTGCGGGCGAGGCCGGCGGCGACGGCGTCGAGGGCCTCCTCCCAGGTGGCCGGTACGAGCGGCCCGCCGGCGTGGGTACGGATCAGCGGCTCGGTGAGGCGCACCCGGGAGGAGAGCAGGGCGGGGGCGGTGCGGCCCTTGCCGCACAGCGCGCCCCGGTTCACCGGGAAGTCGGCCCGCTCCTCGACCACGACGCCGCCCTCGCCGTTCGCCTGGGGACGCAGGTTCATGCCGCACTGGAGCGCGCAGTACGGGCAGTGCGTGGCGGTGGCTTCCTGGGTGCTGTGCATACGGGCCAGGGTGCGGGCGGGGTGTTACGGGGGCCGCGCGGCCGCGTTACGGCCGGGGGTGCGGGGGCTCAGCGCGGGCCGGCCCGACCGGTGAGGACTCCCCGCCCCGCCCTTTCACCGTTTCCAGGGGGCTGCCCCTGCCCCGTTCCGGGCGCTGCGCGCCCGGTGCGCTCGATCGCCGCGCGCAGCGGCCCCCAGGCAGGCCCGGGCCCCGGCTACTGCCCCGTCAGGTGCCGGACCGTCAGGCCCGCCGTCCAGCCGCCGTCGACGGCGAGTTCGGCTCCGGTCATGTACGAGGACGCGTCGGAGAGCAGGAACGCGACGGCCGCCGCGATCTCCTCGGGAACCCCGACCCGGCCCAGCGGCGCACCCGGATAGTTCCCCTCGCCCGCCTGGATCCCGACGGGCGCCGTCATCGGGGTCAGGGTCATGCCCGGATGGACGGAGTTGACCCGGATCCGCGCCTCGGCCAGCTCCACCGCGCCGATCTTCGACAGCCCCCGCACACCCCACTTGGAGGCCCCGTACCCGGCCGTCAGGGCGAGCCCGGTGAGGCCCGCGGCGGAGGAGATGTTGACGACGGAGCCGCCGCCGTTCGCCCGCAGCAGCGGGATCGCGGCCTTGATGCCGATGAACGTACCGACCAGGTTGACCTCGACGACCCGGCGGAAGTGCTCGACGCTCTCGTGTTCCAGGAACTGGCCGGTGGCGATGCCGGCGTTGTTGACCAGTCCGTCGAGCCGGCCGAACTCGGCGACCGCGTGGTCCAGTACGGCCTGCCAGTCGGCCTCGCTGGTGACGTCGTGGCGCAGGAAGCGGGCCGCGTCGCCGAGCTGCGCGGCGGTCTCGGCGCCCTCCGCCTCCAGCACGTCGGTGATCAGCACCCGGCCGCCGCCGTCGACGACGGCCCGCGCGGCGGCCGCGCCGAGGCCGCGGGCCCCGCCGGTGATGACGACGGCCTTGCCGCCCAGGTTCACAACAGCCACGGTTCCCACCCCAGACCCATCCGCATATGCCTAATCGGCATACGTCGATCGCGGCGTCAGTCTGCCAGAGCGTCCAGGGCCCGCGACACCCCTTCCTCCTTGGGCCCGAGGAACTTCGGCCGCGGCTCGAAGACGGCGTCCACCGCTGCCTTGCCGGCCGCGAAGACCTCGCGGACGCCGCCGTAGTACCAGGTGGCGTCGTGCGCGTTGTCGACGCCGACCCCGTACGAGTCCACGCCCGCGGCCCGGCACAGCGTGACGGCCCGGTGGATGTGGAAGCTCTGGCTGATCAGCACCGCCCGGCGCACGCCGAAGATCTCCCGGGCGCGCACGCAGGAGTCCCAGGTGTCGAAGCCGGCGAAGTCGCTGACGATCCGGCCGTCCGGCACCCCGTGCCGGGTGAGGTAGCCGCGCATCGCGTCGGGCTCGTCGTACTCGGTGCGGCTGTTGTCGCCGGTGACCAGGACCGCCTTCACCTTCCCGGCGCGGTACAGCTCGACGGCCGCGTCCAGGCGGGCCGCGAGGTACGGGGTGGGCTTCCCGTCCCACAGCCCCGCCCCGAACACGACGGCCACCCCGGCGGCGGGCGCCTGCGCGGTGGTGCGCAGCCGGCCGGCGGCGGTCGCGTGGGTCCAGGTGGAGGGCAGCAGGGCCAGTACGCACAGCCCCATCACGACCTGCACGGCCCGCCGCCGGGCCCGTACGGTGCGCGGCAGCAGGTCCCGCACCGCGCGCGCGATCCTGCGCATCCTGGTTCCCCCCTGGGTGTCCGGTGTCGCCGCCCGGTCCTCACCGGAGCGGCGGCTCGCAGGTCAGGACGCGTGCGGGCAGGACCCGGTTGCGCCGGGGTGGCGACGGGGCCCCGGTGTGAGCACCCGGCAAAGACCCGTCACCACGCCGCAACGCCCACGCAATCTGCGGCCCGCAGGATCGGTCCATGACGGAGCCGGTGCACCCTCCCGAAAGCCACTCCCCCGCCTTCCCCTTCCTCCCGTTCGGCAGCGCCGCCGAGCTGCTGACCCGGATCACCGACCAGCTCGGCGCCCAGCTGAGCGGAGTGCGCCCGCCGCGCGCCCGGCCCCACGGAGCCCCCTCATGCAGCCCACCCTCGTCGCCGTGGCCCACGGCAGCCGCGACCCGCGCGCCGCGCACACCGTCCTCGCCCTCCTCGACCGGGTCCGCGAGCTCCGCCCGCGCCTCGACGTCCGGCTCGGGCACATCGAGCTGAACCGGCCGCTGCTCTCCGACACCCTGCGGGACGCCACCGGTCCGGCCGTCCTCGTCCCCCTGCTGCTCGGGCGCGGCACGCACGTCAAGCGGGACCTGCCCGCCGCCGCGGCCCGGGCCGGGCACCTGAGGGTACGGATCGCGGCGCCGCTCGGGCCGCACCCGCTGCTGGTGGAGGCCCTGTACGAGCGGCTCCTGGAGGCCGGCCGGGAGCCGGGCACGGCCGTCGTCCTGGCCTCCGCCGGCTCCCTCGACCCGGACTCCGCCGCCGACACCCGCCGCACCGCCGCCCTGCTCTCGGAGCGGCTCGGCGGGGTGCCCGTGGTCCCGGCGTACGCCTCGGCGGCCGCCCCGAGCGTGCCGGAGGCCGTACGGGCCCTCACGGCGCGCGGCCACCGGGTGGCGGTGGCCTCGTACTTCGCCGCCCCGGGCCGTTTCGCCACCGCGAGCGCCGCCGCCGCGCCGGGCCCGGCCGCCGCCCCGCTGGGCGCCCACCCGGCGCTGGCCCGCCTGGTCCTCCACCGCTACGACGAGGCACTGGCCCGCCCCGGGCGGCACCGGGAACTGGCCACCGCCTGAGGACCGGACGGGACCGGATTGCTCGGATTGTCGGTGTCTCCGGTTACCGTCTGATCCATGGAAGGCACCGCGCACGTCCCCGCGTACGACTCCTACGACCCCGCCGCCACCGAGCGGTGGGCCGCCGAGCCCGACAAGCGGCCCGGGCGGACCGCCTTCCAACGGGACCGGGCCCGCGTGCTGCACTCCGCCGCGCTGCGCCGGCTGGCCGGGAAGACCCAGGTGGTGACCCCGGGTACGCGTTCGTACGACTGGGACGCGAGCCCCCGGACCCGGCTGACGCACTCGCTGGAGTGCGCGCAGGTCGGGCGGGAGCTCGGTGCGGCCCTCGGCTGCGATCCGGACCTGGTCGAAGCGGCCTGCCTCTCGCACGACATGGGGCACCCGCCGTTCGGGCACAACGGCGAGGAGGCGCTCAACGAGTTCGCGAAGGACTGCGGCGGCTTCGAGGGCAACGCGCAGTCGCTGCGCCTGCTGACCCGGCTGGAGCCCAAGCGGTTCGTGCCCGACCCGGCCACGGGCGAGGCCGTGAGCGTGGGCCTCAACCTGACCCGGGCCTGTCTGGACGCCGCCACCAAGTACCCCTGGGCGCGCGGCGGGCACCCCACCGACCCCGACTCGGTGAAGTTCGGCGCCTACGAGGACGACCTGCCGGTCTTCGAGTGGCTGCGGCGCGGCGCGCCCGCCGACCGCAAGTGCTTCGAGGCCCAGGTGATGGACTGGTCGGACGACGTCGCGTACTCCGTGCACGACTTCGAGGACGGCCTGCACGCCGGGCACGTCGACCCCAACCTGCTGTTCGCCGAGCCCGAGCGCGCCGCCATCTGGCGGGTGGCCATCGGCCGGTACGTGCCCGCCGACACCGATCCGGAGGAGCTGCGCGAGGCCCTGGACCGGCTGATGGAGGAGGAGTGGTGGCCCCACGGCTACGACGGTTCGGCCGTGGCCCAGGCCCGGCTGAAGGACGCCACCAGCCAGCTGATCGGCCGGTTCTGCCTGGCCGCGGAGGGCGCCACCCGTGAGGCGTACGGATCGGGCCCGCTGACCCGGTACGCGGCGGAGCTGGTGGTGCCGCGCCGGGCGCGCAACGAGTGCGCCGTCCTGAAGGCGGTCGCCGACCTGTACGTGATGCAGCGCGACGAGCAGGAGCGGCTGCGGGCCGACCAGCGCATCGTCCTGGCCGAACTCGCCGAGGCGCTCAGCGCCCGTGCGCCGGAGGGGCTCGACCCGCAGTTCCGGGCGATCTTCGACGCGGCGCCGGACGACAAGGCCCGCAAGCGCGCGGTCATCGACCAGATCGCCTGCCTCACCGACGCTTCCGCCCGGTCCCTGCACGCCCGCCTCACCCGGCACGGGCGGCGCGCCGAAGGGTGAGCCGATCGGGCCATTCCCCCTTCACGAGGCAGGCTCGGTGCGGGACGCTCGCATGTGGCCGCACATGGCGGAGAGGTTATGAGGAGGCATCAGGTGGTCGACGCACACCAGACGTTCATCATCGTCGGCGCGGGGCTGGCCGGGGCGAAGGCCGCCGAGACGCTGAGGTCGGAGGGGTTCACCGGCCGGGTGATCCTCATCGGCGACGAGCGCGACCATCCCTACGAGCGGCCCCCGCTGTCCAAGGGCTACCTGCTGGGCAAGGAGGAGCGCGACAGCGTCTTCGTGCACGAGCCGTCCTGGTACGCGGGCGCCGACATCGAGCTGCACCTGGGCCAGCCGGCGGTGCACCTGGACCGCGGGGCGAAGACGGTGCGCCTGGGTGACGGCACCCTGCTGCACTACGACAAGCTGCTGCTGGCGACCGGCTCCGAGCCGCGCCGCCTGGACATCCCGGGCACCGGCCTGGCCGGGGTGCACCACCTGCGCCGGCTCGCCCACGCCGACCTGCTGCGCAAGGCGCTGACCTCCCTGGGCCGCGACAACGGCCACCTGCTGATCGCGGGCGCGGGCTGGATCGGCCTGGAGGTGGCGGCCGCGGCCCGCTCGTACGGCGCCGAGGTGACGGTGGTCGAGCCGCTGCCCAGCCCGCTGCACGCGGTGCTCGGTCCGGAGATCGGCCAGTTCTTCGCGGACCTGCACG
This sequence comes from Streptomyces sp. NPDC029216, assembly GCF_040648015.1. Lineage (NCBI taxonomy): Bacteria > Bacillati > Actinomycetota > Actinomycetes > Kitasatosporales > Streptomycetaceae > Streptomyces > Streptomyces sp. NPDC029216. The sequence goes on from NZ_JBEZWL010000051.1 coordinate 28,029, forward strand.
CCGAGCACGGGGTGCGCTTCCACTTCGGCGCGAAGCTGACGGAGATCGTCGGCCAGGACGGCATGGTGCTGGCCGCCCGCACCGACGACGGCGAGGAGCACCCGGCGCACGCGGTGCTCGCCGCGATCGGCGCGGCGCCGCGCACCGCGCTCGCCGAGACCTCCGGGCTGGCCCTGGTGGACCGGGAGCACGGCGGCGGCATCGCCGTGGACGCCTCGCTGCGCACCTCCGACCCGGACGTCTTCGCCGTCGGGGACGTGGCGGCCGCCCAGCACCCTCGGCTCGGGGTCCGGCTGCGGGTGGAGCACTGGGCGAACGCCCTCAACGGCGGCCCGGCCGCGGCGCGGGCGATGCTGGGGCAGGAGGTCTCGTACGAGCGGGTGCCGTACTTCTTCTCCGACCAGTACGACGTGGGCCTGGAGTACTCGGGGTACGCGCCGGCGGGCAGCTACGACCAGGTGCTGGTGCGCGGGGACGTGGCCAAGCGGGAGTTCATCGCGTTCTGGCTCTCCGACGGCCGGGTGCTGGCCGGGATGAACGTGAACGTGTGGGACGTCACCGAGCACATCCAGAACCTGATCCGTTCGAAGGCCCCGGTGGACCGCGATCGACTGGCGGACCCCTCGGTTCCGCTTGACTCCCTGATCCCGGCCGAGGGGGCCTGACGGGTTTACCGCCGCCCCACCGTAGAATTCTCGGGTGGCAGGACGGATCAACGACGACGACGTGAAGGCGGTACGGGACGCGGTCCCGATCGACGCCGTGGTCTCCGAGTACCTCCAGCTGCGCAACGCGGGCGGCGGCAACCTCAAGGGCCTGTGCCCCTTCCATGACGAGAAGTCCCCGTCCTTCCAGGTCAGCCCGAGCAAGGGGCTCTACCACTGCTTCGGCTGCCAGGCCGGCGGGGACACCCTCGACTTCATCATGAAGATCGACCACCTCTCCTTCTCGGAGGCGGTCGAGCGGCTGGCCGGCCAGGCCGGCATCACCCTGCGCTACGAGGAGGGCGGCTACACCGCCGGCACCAGCGGCCGCGGCGAGCGGATCCGCCTGGTCGAGGCGCACAAGGCGGCCGCCCAGTTCTACGTGGACCAGCTCGGCGGCGCCGAGGCCGAGATCGGCCGCCGCTTCCTGGCGGAGCGCGGCTTCGACCAGGCGGCGGCCGAGCACTTCGGCGTGGGCTACAGCCCGGCCGGCTGGGACCACCTGACCCGGTTCCTGCGCGGGCGGGGCTTCAGCGACAAGGAGCTGATCCTCTCCGGGCTGGCCCAGGACAGCCGCAGCGGCAAGCCCATCGACCGCTTCCGCGGCCGGCTGATGTGGCCGATCCGGGACATCAGCGGCGAGGTGGTCGGCTTCGGCGCGCGCAAGCTGCGCGAGGACGACACCGGCCCGAAGTACCTGAACACCCCCGAGACGGCGATCTACAAGAAGTCCCAGGTCCTGTACGGCATCGACCTGGCCAAGAAGGAGATCGCGAAGACCTCCCGGGCCGTGGTCGTCGAGGGCTACACGGACGTGATGGCCTGCCATATGGCCGGGGTGACCACCGCCATCGCCACCTGTGGCACCGCCTTCGGCGGGGAGCACATCAAGATCCTGCGCCGGCTGCTGATGGACAACGCGACCGCCGAGGTGATCTTCACCTTCGACGGTGACGCGGCCGGGCAGAAGGCCGCGCTGCGGGCCTTCGAGGACGACCAGAAGTTCGCGGCGGAGACCTCGATCGCGATCACCCCGGGCGGGATGGACCCCTGCGACCTGCGCCTGGCGCAGGGAGACGCGGCCGTGTCCGGGCTGGTGGAGTCCCGTACCCCGCTGTTCGAGTTCGCGCTGCGGCACATCGTGTCCCGGCACAACCTGGAGAACCCGGCGGGGCGGGCAGCCGCCCTGGACGAGGCCGCTCCCGTCGTCGCCGGGATCAAGAACATCGCGATCCAGCACGAGTCGGCGGTCCAGCTGGCGGGCATGCTCGGCATCCGCGACGAGCAGTTCGTGGTCAAGCGCGTCGCGCAGCAGGCCCGCTGGGCGCGCGAGCGCGGCCAGCAGTCGGCGCAGCGGCAGCCCGGCCGGCGCTACGAGGAGGCCCCGGCCCCCGCGCCCGCCGCCGCCCAGCCGGGCGGGCCCGCGCTGAACCTGCGCAGCCCGGCGCACCGCACCGAGCGCGAGCTGCTCAAGCTGGCGCTCCAGCGGCCGGCCCTGGTCTCCCCCGCCTTCGACGCGTACGGCGCGGACGAGTTCACGGCCCCGCCGTACGCGGCGGTCCGCCAGGCCATCCAGGACGCGGGCGGCGCCGCCCAGGGCACCGAGGACTACCTGGCCCGGGTCCGCGAGGCGGCCCCGAACGACACCGTGCGCGCGCTGGTCACGGAGCTGGCGGTGGAGGCGATCCACGCGAAGACGGTGGACGAGGTCTACGCGGGGGTCCAGCTGGTGCAGGTCCGGCTGCGCGCGGTGGACCGCCGCGTCCACGAGATCCAGGGCCAGATGGCCCGCCTCGGCCCCCAGGCCCCGCCGGAACAGCACGCGGCGGTCCAGCAGGAACTGTGGGTCCTCCAGCAGTACGGCCAACGCCTACGCAACCGCGGCGCGGAGGGGCTGTAGCCCGGGGGTACCGCTACCTCCGCAGCCAGTCCCCGCCGGGGATCTCCCGGCCCGACCGGGCGAGACGCACAGCCAGCGGCGGGGCCGCGACGTACACCCAGGCCCGCACCCGGCTCCCGTCCCCCCGGACGGCCTCCCGCGCGACCCGGTCGTAGACGTTGCGCGGGCTGCCCGGCCCGACGTACTCCTCCAGCAGGTCCAGCGCCCCCAGCAGCTCCCCGTACGCGCCCGCCGCCGGCGTGATCAGCTCGCCGGCTATCACCGACCCGGCCCGCTCGACCGCGTACGGATATCCGGGCCCCTCGTACAGCACCGCGCCCGGCAGCCGGGCCGGCTCCTCGGCGGCGGTGCGGCCGCGCAGGAACAGGTCGTGGTTGACCTCGCCGGGCCGCAGCGTCCCGTACACGAAGAACGGCAGGACGCCGTCCGGTCCCGGCCGATCGACCGATGCCACGAGCCCCTCCTTCGGCTAGGACCGGGCCTGCGGGGCCGGGTCCAAAGGCCCCTCTTCGCCGGTGCACCCCCACCGTACGCACCGCTGTTACACAATCTCCCGGTCCCCGTGACGGTCGCCGACTACCGTCCGGTTCCTCCCCTTTCCTCACCCCACGGTTTCCGCCCCCATGACACGATCACCCCTGCGCCGCCCCTCCGCCGTCACCCCCCTGCTGCTCTGCGCCGCCGCCGCGCTGGCCGCCGGGGGCTGCGCCGCACCCGGCGGACTGGCCGCCGGGGAGCCCGTGACCCCGGCGTCCCCCCAGCCCCAGCCCCAACCCCTGTGGCCGGCCTGGGCCGAGAACTCCCCGAAGGCTCCCGGGGTGGCGGCCGGCACCCGCCAGCCGCCGCCGGCGCCGCTGGCGGACGGGCCCGAGGTGGGCCCGGGCGGGCTGACGGGCGTGAAGGCGGAGGACGTCGCCGCGGCGGACCCGCGCATGCGGCTGTTCGCCGACAAGGGGACGATCAACGGCCCCGGCCGGTCCGGGCTGCGCCCGCCGGTCTGGCTGGACCTGACCGGGGACGGGCAGAAGGAGCTGATCGTCGCCGCCGACACCGAGACCGGCCGCACCGCACTGAGCGTGTACACGGCCCGGGGCAAGCGGATCGTCCCCGTGCTGTTCACCATCGGGCGGCGGATGGCCGCCGAGGCCCTGGGCGGGCGGGGACCTGCTGATCCGCACCGCCCCGGACGACGGCTCCGAGCAGGCCGTCCGCTACCACTGGGACGGCGAGCGGATGACGGTGGTCAACGAGGAGCGGCGCTACAACAAGACCCTCCCCGGCCGTGCTCCGAGCACGCCGGGTACGGGCGACGCCGCCGGGGACGCCCGGTGAGGGCCCTGCCGGCCCGCTGCCGGCGGCTGCTGCGGGCGCTCGGGCTGCGCTGGAAGATCGCCGCGCTGCTGGCGTCCGGCTGTGCGCTGGTCGCGGTCACCAGCACGGGGCTCGGCCTGACGATCGCCTTCGGGCAGGCCCAGGTGATCGGCGCCGGGTGCGCCTGTGGAACCCGGCCTCCGGGGGCGCGGCGGCGACGGTGACCCTGCCGGAGGCCTGAGGGGCCGGATTTCACCCGGACGGGGTGGGGGTGCCCGGATGGCCGCGCAGGGCCTCTGACGTGGGCGGATGCCGCTCGGGTGGGCCACCGGCGCGCTATCTGACGACAGGTCAGCAGGCGGTCGCCGGGCGGCCCGGTTTTCCTCAAGACACGACCCCGTGTCCCCAGGAGTGACCCATGCGCCGCAGGACCGCCCACGCGCTGACCGCCGCCGCGCTGACCGCCGTCGCCTTCGCCGGCCCGGTCGCGGGAGCGGTGGCCGCCGCGGACCTCGGGATGCCCCCGTTCGCGCCCGGGGACTTCGCCGTGCTGGAGGTCTGGCCGAAGTCGGCCGTCCCGGGCGCCACGGTCACCGTGAACACCAAGGCCTGCGGCGCGGGCAGCCACGCCGAGGGCGATGCCACCACCGTGGGCGGCGGCCGCTTCAAGCTGACTCCGGGCACCCACAAGGAGGTGGTGGCCGGCCAGTTCCAGGTCGCCCGCGACATCCGGCCCGGGACCTACGGCATCGGCGCCACCTGCGCCGACGGCAAGTTCGCCACCGGCGACCTGGTCGTCACCGAGCACGGCCCCCAGGGGCACGTGCGCACCGGGGTGGGCGGTGGCACGGCCACCACCACCGACCCGGCCAAGATCACGGCGGGAGCGGCAGTGCTGGCCGCGGCCGCCGTCGGCGGTACCTGGCTCCTGCGTCGCCGGGCGAGCGGCACGCGGAGCTGACGGGCGCCCACCGCGGCTGCGGCCGCGGTCCGACCGGTACCGCCCCCCGTCGCCCGCCCCGCGAGGTCCCCCCCGTTCGCGGGGCCGGGCGACGGCCACCCTGTTCACGGCGAGGCAAGGGGGTACGAGGCATGGCCGGCGGTTTCGGCTTCCGGGTCACCGGGCGCGGGCGGGGGCCCGGCGACCGGCACGGGCGGGGTCCCGGGGACCGGCGCGGGCAGGCCGGTCTGGTGGCGGTGGCCGCCTGCATCGGCGTATGGCTCGTCACCAGCGGCTCCGGCGAGACGATCCGGCCGCCCCTGCCCTCCCCCGCCGAGGCCCTGAGCGCGCAGGCCGCCTACCCCGGCAGCATCGACCCGCTCCCGGGCTCCCCGCCGACCCGGATCCGGATCCCCTCCATCCGGGTGGACGCTCCGCTCGCCGGGCTCGGCCTGGAGCGCGACGGCAGCCTCGAAGTGCCGCCGCCCGCCCGGGGCGACCTCGCGGGCTGGTACCGCGACGGGACCACCCCGGGCGCGACGGGCACCGCCGTGATCGCGGGCCACGTGGACAACGCGAGCGGCCCGGCGGTCTTCTACCACCTGGGCGCGCTGCACCGGGGCGCGGCGATCGAGGTGGCCCGCGCGGACGGGCGCACGGCGGTGTTCACGGTCCACGCCGTCGAGGTCTACGACGCGAAGTCCTTCCCGGACCGGCGCGTGTACGGGCCCTCGCCGCGCGCCGAGCTGCGGGTGATCACGTGTGGCGGCGGGTTCTCTCCGCGCACCGGCTACCAGGGCAACGTGGTCGTCTTCGCCCACCTCACCGGGACGTACTGAACGGGCCCCCGCCACCCCGGCCAAGATCATCAGGTTGCAGAATGACCCGTATGTCGATAACGAACACGCCCAAAAAAGCTACGATCGACGACGCCGCGGACATCAGCCGCGCCCTGACCCGCGCCTTCGCCGACGACCCGATGATGTGCTGGTTCTTCCCCGACGAGGCCTCGCGCGAGGAGCGCATGGTCCGCTACTTCGCGACGCTCCACACCCGGCACTACGGCCGCCACGGCGTGTGCGAGCGCACGGACCTGGCCGCCGCCTTCTGGGTGGCGCCGGACGGCCGGGCCCTTCCCGACGAGGAGACCCTCGACGAGCTCGCCGACGTGCTCGGCGACCGGGCTCCGCTGTTCCGGGAGGGCATCGAGGCGGCGGCCGAGCACGCACCCCCGGAGGAGCACTGGTACCTGGCGGTGCTCGGCGCCGACCCGGCCGGCCAGGGCCAGGGGCACGGCGCCGCCCTGCTGCGCTCGGGGCTTGCCAAGGCGGACGCGGCGGGCCTGCCCGTCTACCTGGAGTCCTCGAAGGAGTCCAACGTGCCGTTCTACGAGCACTTCGGCTTCACGGTGCTCGGCGAGGCGCAGCTGCCCGGCGGCGGCCCGACCCTCTGGGTGATGCGCCGCGCCCCGCAGGCCTAGATCTTCGGCGGGCGCGGGGCCCCGGGGGCCCCGTGCCCGCTCAGCCCCACTGCTCCAGGCCGAGCTTGACCACCAGCGCGCCCACCACCGTCAGCAGCACGCCGCGGACGAACCCGCTGCCCTTCCTGAGGGCCATCCGGGCCCCGACCATGCCGCCGGCCAGGTTGAACACGGCCATCAGCGCGGCCAGCTGCCAGAACACCATCCCCTGGTAGGCGAACATCGCGAGCGCCCCGGCGTTGGTGCAGCAGTTGACGATCTTCGCGGTGGCGGAGGCGGTGACCAGGTCGAGGTGGAGCAGAGCGGTGAGGGCCAGCACCAGGAACGTGCCGGTGCCGGGCCCGATGAGGCCGTCGTAGAAACCGATGCCCAGGCCGGCGAGGGCGATCGTCAGCAGGACGCGCCGCCGCGAGACGGGCGCGGCGGCGGGGGCGGCGCCGAAGCCCGGCTTGAAGATCACGACGGCGGCGACCACCACGAGCACGCCCATGATCAGCGGCCGCATGGTGTCCTTGCTGATCCCGCCGGCCAGCGCCGCCCCGCCGATCGACCCGGCGAGCGCGGCCAGCCCGATCCGCACGGCGAGCTTCACGTCCAGCGGGGTCTTGCGGGCGTAGGTGACGGCGGCGCCGGCCGTGCCGACGATGGCCACCGCCTTGTTGGTCCCGAGGACGGCGGCGGGCTGGGCGTGCGGCAGCCCGAGCAGCAGGGCGGGCAGGAGCAGCAGTCCGCCACCGCCCACCACCGCGTCGATCCAGCCGGCCGCCCCGGCGGCCACGCACAGCACGATGATCATGGTCGTTGATATGTCAGGCACGGACCCGACCCTAGGGAGCGGATCCGTGCAGGTCCCATCGATCCCCGGAAAGTTGCGCGAAGCTTGAGGTTCACGGCCCGCGCACCCCGGCCGCCGGAAGCCTCACCGGCCCCCGCCACGGGCGCTGAGGCCGGCGTTCCGTCCGGGTAACAGGAGCGATGCGGCGGGGAAACAGCCGCCCCGCACGCTCGTTCCATGACCTCGAAGCAGCGTGTGGTGGTGATCGGCGGCGGCCTGGCGGGCCTGCGGCTCGCCGCGCGGCTGGGACCGGCCGCCGCGGTGACCGTCCTCGGCGAGGAGCCCCACGCCCCCTACAACCGGGTCCTGCTGGCGGAGGTGCTGGCCGGCCGGTACGGAGCCGACGTGGCCGCGCTCCCGGCCCCCGGCCCGGTGCTGCGCCGGGGAGTGCGGGCGGTACGGATCGACCGCGCCGCGCGGCGGGTGCACTGCGACGACGGCACGGCCCCGGAGTACGACGTCCTCGTCCTGGCCACCGGCTCGAACCCGGTCCTGCCGGCGCTGCGCGGGCTGTTCGCCCCCGACGGCGGGGAACTCCCGGAGGGGGTGCACGCGTTCCGCACCATGGACGACTGCCTGGCCCTGGACGAGGCCGTACGGCCCGGCGTCCGGGCGGTGGTGATCGGCGGGGGCCTGCTGGGGGTCTCGGCGGCCCGTGCGCTGGCCGCGCGGGGCGCCCAGGTGGTCCTCGCCCAGCAGGCGGAGCGGCTGATGGAGCGGCAGCTCGACGCCGATTCCGCCGCGCTGCTGCGGGAGCACCTCGCGGGCCTGGGCGTGGAGATCCACACCGAGTGCCGTGTGCGCGGCCTGGCCACGACCGATACGCCGCTGCGCGGGGCCTCCTCCCGCCGGGTCACCGGGGTCGAGCTCGCCGACGGCTACCGCCTCGACGCCGACATCGTCGTCCTCGCCTGCGGCGTACGCCCCCGCACCGGCCTGGCCCAGGCGGCCGGACTGGAGGTCCGCAAGGGGATCGTGGTCGACGACCGGCTGCGCACCAGCGACCCGCACGTGCACGCCATCGGCGACTGCGCCGAGCACGCCGGACGGCTCTACGGCCTGGCCGGCCCCGCCCTGGAGCAGGCCGACGCCCTCGCCGCCACCCTCACCGGGTCCCCCACCGACTACACCGGCACCCGCGCCCTCACCCGGCTCACCCTCGGCGGCGCCGGCCGCCCCCTCGACCTCGCCGCCTTCGGCGACCCCACCCCGCTCCCCGGCGACGACGTGGTCCGCCTCGCCGACGCCACCCGCCGCACCTACCGCAAGGTCGTCCTGCGCGGCGACCGGCTCGTCGGCGGGGTCCTGCTCGGCGAGCTCTCCACCGTGGGCGCCCTCGCCCGCAGCTGGGAGGGCGACGAGTCCCTGGACGCACCGCACGACATGTTCCACCTGCTCACCGACGACGGAGGCCACTGACATGACCGAGCCCCTGCCCGCGATCGTGCTCATCGGGCACGGCATGGTCGGCCAGCGCTACCTGGAGGCGCTCGCCGAGCGCGGAGCCACCGCCACGCACCGGATCACGGTGCTCTGCGAGGAGCCCCGGCCCGCCTACGACCGCGTGCACCTCACCTCGTACTTCTCCGGCAGCAGCCCCGAGGAGCTCTCCCTCACCCCGGCCGGCTTCATGGCCGAGCACGGCATCGAGCTCCACCTGGACGACCCCGCCGAGACCGTCGACCGGGAGGCCCGTACGGTCACCTCCCGCTCCGGCCGCGTCTTCCCGTACGACGTCCTCGTCCTGGCGACCGGCAGCTACCCCTTCGTCCCGCCCGTGCCCGGCAAGGACGCCCCCGGCTGCTTCGTCTACCGCACCATCGAGGACCTCCTCGCGATCGAGGCGTACGCCAGAACCCTCCCCCGGACTCCGTCCGGGGGGACCCCCAGCGGCGCCGTCGTCGGCGGCGGGCTCCTCGGGCTGGAGGCGGCCGGCGCCCTCCAGGGCCTCGGGCTCACCACCCGCATCGTGGAGTTCGCGCCCCGGCTGATGCCCGTCCAGGTGGACGAGGGCGGCGGCGCGGCCCTGCTGCGCACCATCGAGAACATGGGCCTCACCGTCCACACCGGCGTCGGCACCCAGGCGGTGCTGACCGGCGAGGACGGCTCCGTCACCGGGATGAGCCTCTCCGACGGGTCGACGGTCGACACCGACCTCGTCGTCTTCTCCGCCGGCGTCCGCCCCCGCGACCAGCTCGCCCGCGACTGCGGCCTGGCGGTCGGCGAGCGCGGCGGGATCTCCGTCGACGCCCGCTGCCGCACCTCCGACCCCCGCGTGTACGCCATCGGCGAGTGCGCGCAGGCCGTCGACGGCCGGGTCTACGGGCTGGTCGCGCCCGGCTACGAGATGGCCGAGACCGCCGCCGAGGACCTGCTGGGCCGGGAGCGGGAGTTCACCGGGGCCGACCTGTCCACCAAGCTCAAGCTGCTCGGCGTGGACGTGGCCTCCTTCGGCGACGCGCACGGCGCCGCCGAGGACAGCCTGGACGTGGTCTGGTCCGACTCCCGCTCCGGGATCTACAAGAAGCTGGTCATCTCCTCCGAGGGGGTCCTGCTCGGCGGCGTCCTCGTCGGCGACGCGGACGCGTACGGGCTGCTGCGCCCGCTCACCGGCAGCATCCCGCCCGTGGCCCCCGAGCAGCTGGTGCTGCCCGCCGGGCTCGGACCCGCCGCGCAGCTCGGCCCGTCCGCGCTCCCCGACTCCGCGGTGATCTGCTCCTGCCACAACGTCACCAAGAAGGCCATCACCGCCTGCGCGACCCTGCCCGAGGTGAAGAAGTGCACCAAGGCGGGGACCGGCTGCGGCAGCTGCCTCAAGGTGATCGGCCAGCTGCTGCCGGCCGCCGCCGACCCGGGGCTGTGCGGCTGCTTCCCGTACACCCGCGCGGAGCTGTACGAGATCGTCCGCACCCGGCGCCTGTCCTCGTACCGGGAGCTGCTCGACGGGCACGGCCGGCCGGAGGCCCGCGGCGGCGAGGGCTGCGAGGTCTGCAAGCCCGCCGTCGGCTCGATCATCGCCTCGCTCGCCCCCGCCGTGGGCGCCAGCGGCTACGTGCTCGACGGGGAGCAGGCCGCCCTGCAGGACACCAACGACCACTTCCTGGCGAACCTCCAGCGCAACGGCTCGTACTCGGTCGTCCCGCGCATCCCGGGCGGTGAGATCACCCCCGACAAGCTGATCGTGATCGGCGAGGTGGCCCGCGACTTCGGCCTGTACACGAAGATCACCGGCGGCCAGCGCATCGACCTGTTCGGCGCCAGCGTGGACCAGCTGCCGAAGATCTGGGCCCGGCTGGTCGACGCCGGCTTCGAGTCCGGGCACGCGTACGGGAAGGCCCTGCGGACGGTGAAGTCCTGCGTGGGGCAGACCTGGTGCCGCTACGGGGTCCAGGACAGCGTGCGGATGGCCATCGACCTGGAGCTGCGCTACCGGGGCCTGCGCGCCCCGCACAAGCTGAAGTCGGCGGTGTCCGGCTGCGCCCGCGAGTGCGCGGAGGCCCAGAGCAAGGACTTCGGGGTCATCGCGACGGCCAACGGCTGGAACCTCTACGTCGGCGGCAACGGCGGGGCGACCCCGCGCCACGCGGACCTGCTCGCGCAGGACCTGTCCGACGCCGAACTGGTGCGGCTCATCGACCGGTTCCTGATGTTCTACATCCGCACCGCCGACCGGCTGGAGCGGACCTCCACCTGGCTGGAGCGGCTGGAGGGGGGCCTGGACCACCTGCGGGACGTGGTGGTGCACGACTCGCTCGGGCTGTGCGCGGAGCTGGAGTCGCTGATGGCCGAGCACGTGGCGCACTACCGCGACGAGTGGGCCGAGACGCTCCAGGACCCGGAGCGGCTGCGGCGGTTCGTGTCCTTCGTGAACGCGCCGGGCGCCCCCGACCCGACCGTGAGGTTCGTCCCCGAGCGCGACCAGGTCAAGCCCGACCTGGCCGTCCTGACCATAGGAGGTCCTGTCCGATGACCGTCGAACTGCGGGTGGCCGAAGGCTGGCTGACGGTGTGCGAGCTGGACTCGCTCGTCCCCGGGCGCGGGGTCGCGGCCCTGCTCCCGGACGGGAGCCAGGCCGCGGTGTTCGTCGACCGCGCGGGGCGTCCGTACGCCATCGGCAACCAGGACCCCTTCACCGGCGCGCAGGTGCTGTCGCGCGGGCTGGTGGGCTGGGCGGCGGGGCGGGCGTTCGTGGCCTCGCCGCTGCTGAAGCAGCGTTTCGACCTGGAGTCGGGGCGCTGCCTGGACGACGAGGAGGTGACGGTCCGGACCTACCCGGTGCGGACCGCCGCGACCTCGTAGGGCGGGCCGTCAGCCCTGGACGACGGCCGGGTCCATCCACATGATCTCCCAGGTGTGGCCGTCGAGGTCGTCGAAGGCCCGGCCGTACATGACGCCGTGGTCCTGGGCGGGGCGGGGCTCGGTGGCCCCGGCCGCCAGGGCCCCGTCGACCTGCTCGTCGACCGCGGCGCGGCTCTCGGCGCTGAGGCAGAGCAGCACCTCGGAGGTGGTCCGCGCGTCCGCGATGGCCTTGTGGGTGAAGTCCTTGTAGCGGGCCTCGGTGAGGAACATCGCGACGATGCTGTCCGTGATGGGCATGGCGGCGCAGTTCTCGTCGGTGAACTGGGCGTTGAAGGAGTAGCCGAGCTTGCCCCAGAACGCCTTGGTGGCCTCCAGGTCGCTGACGGGCAGGTTGACGAAGATCATGGTGGCGGACATGCCGGTGCCTCTTCTCTCGGTGGTGCGCGTGTTCCGTGTGGTGCTGTCGAGAGGTAGACCGGGGGCGGCGCGGGAACTCATCGGCGTGCGCGAAGTTTTTTCGAGTTTTTTCTGCGGACCACGAAACCGCAGGTCAGGACGGTGCCAGGGCGGCGGCTGGGGCCGCCGCCCTGGTGAACCGATCCTTCAGGAGACCACCGCGCCGCCCTTGAGGAGCGCCGCGCCCAGCGGGGTCACCGTGTGCAGGACGGCGTTGCCGTGGCGCAGGGTCGTCACCAGGCCCGCCTCGCGCATCACGCAGGCGTGCTGGCTCGCCGAGGCCAGGGAGACCCCGGCGCGGCGGGCCAGTTCGCTGGTGGTGGCCCCGTCCCCGATGGCCCGCAGCACCACCGAGCGGGTGTGGCCCACCAGCTTGCCCAGGGTGCGCTGGCGCTGCTCCTCGGCCGGCCGGGCGGCTTCCCCGCCGGCTCCGGCGCCGGCCAGCTGGGCCGCGGCCGGGTAGACCAGCACGGGCGGCAGCTCCGGGTCGTGCAGGGTCACCGCGGTGCGCCGGCAGAAGAACGAGGGCTGGAGCAGCAGCCCGCGCCCCCGCAGCCGTACGTCCCGGTCCACCGGGTACTCGCACTCCAGCACCGGGGCCCGCCAGCGCAGCATCGGCGGCAGGGAGGCCAGCAGCTCGTCCGCGCCCCCGTCGAGGAGGGCGCGGCCGCGTGCGGCCCGCTCGGCCTCGATCTGGGCCTGGATGTGGGTCCAGTACGGTTCCACGGCCGCGCGGTGGTAGCCGCGCAGCTCGCCCAGCAGCCGGGGCAGGTACTTGGTGCCGCCGTCCATGAACTCCCGCAGCCGGGTCGGCGGCGGGGTCCCGAAGGCCGCGCCGAAGCCCGCCGCGGCGCCCGCGCCCACGAGGGACAGCTCGTGGCGCAGCCGGTCGGCGTGGAGCCCGCGCAGGGCGTCGAGGGCGACGTCCCACCCGTACTGGCCCTCGGAGGGGGTCAGGAAATCGGGGAAATAGCCGCGAGCCGGTATGAGCGCGCTCAGCAGCCTTGTTTCACCATTCAACCGGCTCCGGGCTTCCGTACGCCATTCGCCGAACAGCCGGGCGTCACGCCGGTCTCTTAAGCGATGAAAACTAAGAATCGTTTCCCACAACGCATCGGGACGCCCTGCCATCCGTACGCGTGCCAGGTCCACTCCAGTGAAATGGATACGAAGCACCGAACCCCCACCTGTGCAACCGCAATCCCCCCGCCCCATGAGTATGCATGCCGTCACACGTGGTCACCACGCCCTTTCGGCCACAGTTGAAACCCCTTTCGGCAGGGGCGTGACAAGCGAAATCCTGTACTCCGCCAGGCACACTCCGGCGCGACCGAAACGCTCCGTGAAGGCCGTGGGGGGCTTTGCGGGGCCTGGCGGTCGGTCGCACCGGGAAGCGCCGACGTGCCTGGCGGATAGGCGGCAGGCGGCGGACGGGTGGGGATCCGTCCGCCGCCTGGCGCCGTAATGACATCGTTGAATATTTCGCGAAACCGGCCGGGTGAGGCCTGAGGGGCTTCCGAATAGTGGGAAGCGCCCGCCCCCGGCAGTCAGGGAACCGGGGGCGGGCGCTGTCGGGGGGAGCCGGGCTCAGCGGCTGTCGGAGCCCTTGGCCTCGGCGGCGGCACGGCCGGCCTCCAGGCGCGCCACCGGGATCCGGAACGGCGAGCAGGAGACGTAGTCGAGGCCGACCTCGTGGAAGAAGTGCACCGACTCGGGGTCGCCGCCGTGCTCACCGCAGACGCCGAGCTTGAGGTCGGGGCGGGTGGCCCGGCCCTGCTTGACCGCGTGGCGCACGAGGGAGCCGACGCCCTCCTTGTCGATGGTCTCGAAGGGCGAGACCCCGAAGATGCCCTTCTCCAGGTAGGCGGTGAAGAAGCTGGCCTCGACGTCGTCGCGGGAGAAGCCCCACACCGTCTGGGTCAGGTCGTTCGTGCCGAAGGAGAAGAACTGCGCGGCCTCGGCGATCTGGGCGGCCGTCAGCGCGGCGCGCGGCAGCTCGATCATCGTGCCGATGGTCAGCTTGAGGCTGGTGCCGGTGGCGGCCTCGACCTCGGCGATGATCGCGTCGGCCTCCTCGCGGACGATCTCCAGCTCCTGGACGGTGCCGACGAGCGGGACCATGATCTCGGCGCGCGGGTCGCCCTTGGCGTTCTTGCGCTCGGCGGCGGCCTCGGCGATCGCCCGGACCTGCATGGCGAACAGGCCGGGGATGACCAGGCCGAGGCGGACGCCGCGCAGGCCCAGCATCGGGTTCTGCTCGTGCAGCTTGTGCACGGCCTGGAGGAGGCGCAGGTCGTTCTCGTTGGCGTCCTTGCGGGACTCGGCGAGGGCGACGCGCACCGACAGCTCGGTGATGTCGGGGAGGAACTCGTGCAGCGGCGGGTCGAGGAGGCGGACGGTGACGGGCAGGCCGTCCATCGCCTCGAACAGCTCGACGAAGTCCTTCTTCTGCAGCGGCAGGAGGGCACTGAGTGCCTCCTCGCGCTCGGAGTCGGTGTCCGCGAGGATCAGGCGCTCGACCATCTCGCGGCGCTCGCCGAGGAACATGTGCTCGGTGCGGCACAGGCCGATGCCCTGGGCGCCGAAGCGGCGGGCGCGCAGCGCGTCCTCGGCGTTGTCGGCGTTGGCGCGCACCCGCAGGCGGCGGACGCGGTCCGCGTAGGCCATGATCCGGTGCACGGCGCCGACGAGCTCGTCGGCGTCGTCCGCGCCGGCGTGCATGCGGCCCTCGAAGTACTCGACGACCGGGGACGGGACGACGGGTACCTCGCCGAGGTAGACCTTGCCGGTGGAGCCGTCGATGGAGACGACGTCGCCCTCTTCGATGACCTGGCCGCCGACCGTCATCCGGCGGCGCTTGGTGTCGACGTCGAGGTCCTCGGCGCCGCAGACGCAGGTCTTGCCCATGCCGCGGGCGACGACGGCGGCGTGCGAGGTCTTGCCGCCGCGCGAGGTCAGGATGCCCTCGGAGGCGATCATGCCGTCGAGGTCGTCCGGGTTGGTCTCGCGGCGGATCAGGATGACCTTCTCGCCGGAGCGGGACCACTTGACGGCCGTGTAGGAGTCGAAGACGGCCTTGCCGACCGCCGCGCCCGGGGAGGCGGCGATGCCGCGGCCCAGGAGGGTGGTCTCGGCGTTCTCGTCGAAGCGCGGGAACATCAGCTGGGCCAGCTGGGCGCCGGAGACCCGCTGGAGGGCCTCGGCCTCGGAGATCAGGCCCTGGTCCACGAGCTGGGTGGCGATGCGGAAGGCGGCGCCGGCGGTGCGCTTGCCGACGCGGGTCTGGAGCATCCACAGCTGGCCGCGCTCGATGGTGAACTCGATGTCGCAGAGATCCTTGTAGTGGGTCTCCAGCTTCGTCATGATCGCCATGAGCTGGTCGTACGAGGCCTTGTCGATGGCCTCCAGGTCCGCGAGCGGGACCGTGTTGCGGATGCCCGCGACGACGTCCTCGCCCTGGGCGTTCTGCAGGTAGTCGCCGTAGACGCCGGCGTGGCCGCTGGCGGGGTCGCGGGTGAAGGCGACGCCGGTGCCCGAGTCGGGGCCGAGGTTGCCGAAGACCATGGAGCAGACGTTGACGGCCGTGCCCAGGTCGCCGGGGATGCGCTCCTGGCGGCGGTAGAGCTTGGCGCGGTCGGTGTTCCAGGAGTTGAAGACGGCCTCGACGGCGAGGTCGAGCTGCTCGCGGGCGTCCTGCGGGAACTCGCGGCCGGCCTCCTTCACGACGATCTTCTTGAAGGCCTTGACCAGCTTCTTGAGGTCGGCGGCGTCGAGGTCGGTGTCGACGGTGACCTTCTTGGCGGCCTTGGCCTCGTCGAGGGCGTCCTCGAAGAGCTCGCCCTCGACGCCGAGGACGGTCTTGCCGAACATCTGGATGAGGCGGCGGTAGGAGTCCCACGCGAAGCGCTCGTTGTCGGCCTGGGCGGCGAGACCGGCCACGGACTCGTCGGAGAGGCCGATGTTGAGGACCGTGTCCATCATGCCGGGCATGGAGAACTTGGCGCCGGAGCGCACGGAGACCAGGAGCGGGTCGTCCGACTGGCCGAGCTTCTTGCCCATCTTCGTTTCGAGGGCGGCGAGGTGCGCGCTGACCTCGTCGCGCAGCGCGGCCGGGGCCGTGCCGCTCTCCAGGTAGACCTTGCAGGCCTCGGTGGTGATGGTGAAGCCGGGGGGCACGGGGAGGCCCAGGTTGGTCATCTCGGCGAGGTTGGCCCCCTTGCCGCCGAGAAGGTCCTTGAGGTCCCGGTTGCCCTCGGTGAAGTCGTAGACGAGCTTCTGATCTTTGTTTTCCGACACGGGTCTCGACTCCTCGAGGACTCGGGTGGCTGCCCTGACGGCCAGGAACATACCCAGATCGAAGGCTTATCGGTACGTCCACTTGGCGGTCATGGGGCCGTAACCACCCGTGCGCCACCGTATCGAAAGTAACCGGTCGGTAATGAGAAGCTACGAACAGCGTTCACATCCCGAAGGGTGAGGGGCCGAGAACCGCTTGATCGCGCTCGGATGAGCGATCATCGATACATTTGCGTTCAAGTCTTGAACACACAAAGGGTGGCACCCAGTGCCACCCTTTGGAAGTCTTACCCGTGACTTACGCGCTCATCTGAGCGAAACCTCTCCCATGCGTGGCGTATATCACGCGCCACGCAGGGCGATTTGTCAGCCTCCGGACGTGTCCAGCTCGGCGTCCTCGCTCACACCGGCGCAGTCGTACGGATCCTTCAGCCAGCCGTCCGGCAGGACAACTCGGTTGTTTCCGGACGTCCGGCCGCGCGGACCGTCCGCACTCTCGGGCCACGCCTGGTCCAGGTCGAGCTCGCTCAGATGAGCGTCCAGTTCGGCCAGGGAGGAGACGACCGCCAGCTTCCCGCGCATCTCGGACCCGACGGAGAAGCCCTTGAGGTACCAGGCCACGTGCTTACGGAAGTCGATCACCCCGCGCGCCTCGTCGCCGATCCACTCCCCGAGCAGCTGCGCGTGCCGCAGCATGGTGCGCTTGACCTCGCGCAGGGTCGGCTTGTGGAAGTCCTCGGGGCGGCCCTCGAACGCCGCCACCAGGTCGTTGAAGAGCCAGGGGCGGCCCAGGCAGCCGCGGCCCACGACCACGCCGTCGCAGCCGGTCTCGCGGACCATGCGCAGCGCGTCCTCGGCGCACCAGATGTCGCCGTTGCCGAGGACCGGGATCTCCGGCACGTGCTCCTTGAGGCGCGCGATGGCCTCCCAGTCGGCGGTGCCGCCGTAGTGCTGGGCGGTGGTGCGGCCGTGCAGGGCGATGGCGGTGACCCCCTCCTCGACGGCGATCCGGCCGGCGTCGAGGTAGGTGAGGTGGTCGTCATCGATGCCCTTGCGCATCTTCATGGTCACCGGCAGGTCGCCGGCGCCCGCGACGGCCTCGCGGAGGATGGCGCGCAGCAGGTGGCGCTTGTAGGGCAGGGCCGAGCCGCCGCCCTTGCGGGTGACCTTGGGGACCGGGCAGCCGAAGTTGAGGTCGATGTGGTCGGCGCGGTCCTCTTCGACGATCATGCGGACGGCCTTGCCGACCGTCGCGGGGTCCACCCCGTACAGCTGAATCGACCGCGGCTTTTCCGTCTCGTCGAAGTGGATCAGCTGCATGGTCTTCTCGTTGCGCTCGACCAGGGCGCGGGTCGTGATCATCTCGCTCACGAACAGCCCCTTGCCGCCCGAGAACTCGCGGCAGAGGGTGCGGAACGGGGCGTTGGTGATGCCGGCCATGGGCGCGAGCACCACCGGGGGCTGCACGGTGTGCGGGCCGATCGCGAGGGGGGCGGGAAGCGTGGTCATCCCCCCATTGTCCCGCAGCGCCGTTCGTTACTTATTCGTACGCTCGGCGGTATGCATCACATGAGTGGCGTGGATCACATGAGTCGTCGGCACCGCCTGCTGGTCCTGGCGATCTGCTGCATGAGCCTGTTGATCGTCAGCCTGGACAACACCGTCCTGAACGTGGCCCTGCCCGCCATGCGCCGCGAGTTCCACGCATCGGTATCCGGGATGCAGTGGACCATCGACGCCTACACCCTGGTCATCGCCTCGCTGCTGATACTGGCCGGGTCCACGGCGGACCGGATCGGGCGCCGCAAGGTCTTCGCCTGGGGGCTGGTGCTCTTCACGGCGGGGTCGGTGCTGTGCTCCCTCGCGCCGGGCCTGGAGTGGCTGATCGCGTTCCGGATGCTCCAGGCCGTGGGCGGGGCGATGCTCAACCCGGTCGCCATGTCGATCATCACCAACACCTTCACCGATCCGAAGGAGCGCGCCCGCGCCATCGGCGTCTGGGGTGCGGTGGTCGGCATCTCCATGGCCGCCGGGCCGCTGATCGGCGGGCTGCTGGTGGACTCGGTGGGGTGGCGGTCCATCTTCTGGGTGAACCTGCCCGTCGGACTGGTCGCCCTCGTGCTGACCCTGCGGCACGTCCCGGAGTCCCGCTCCGAGCGGCCGCGCCGGCCGGACCCGGTGGGGCAGCTGCTGGTCATGACGCTGCTGGGCGGGATGACGTACGCGATCATCGAGGCCCCGGCCGAGGGCTGGAGCTCGCCGCCGATCCTCGGGTGCGCGCTGGGCGCGGCGGCCTCGCTGGCGGGGCTCGTGTTCTACGAGGCCCGGCGGGCGGACCCGCTGATCGACCCCCGGTTCTTCCGCAGCGCCCCCTTCAGCGGGGCGACCGTGATCGCGGTGAGCACCTTCGCCTCGCTCTCCGGGTTCCTCTTCCTGACCACCCTCTACCTCCAGGAGGTGCGGGGGCTGAGCGCCCTGGAGGCGGGGCTGCACATGCTGCCGATGGCGGCCTTCGCCTTCCTGTGCGCCCCGGTGTCGGGGCGGCTGGTCGCCAGTCACGGGCCGAGGCCGTCGCTGCTGGTCTCCGGGGTGGCCATGGGGGCGAGCGGGCTGCTGTTCGCGGCGTTCTCGGCGGAGGCCTCCACGCCGCTGATGTTCACCGGGTACGTGCTGTTCGGCATCGGCTTCGGCCTGGTCAACGCCCCGATCACCAATACGGCGGTGTCCGGGATGCCGCGCGCCCAGGCGGGGGTGGCGGCCGCGGTGGCCTCCACCAGCCGGCAGACGGGCGGGGCGCTGGGCGTGGCGGTGATAGGGGCGGTGCTGGCGGCCGGGACGGCGGGCGGCGGGGACTTCGCGGCGGCGACCCGGCCCGCCTGGTGGATCATCACCGGCTGCGCCTTCCTGGTGCTCGTCGTCGGGGCCGTCACCACCGGCCCCTGGGCCCGTGCCACCGCGCTGCGCACGGCCGGGGCCCTCGAATCGTCCTCGGCCGCCCCCTCCGCTCCCCCGTCGGGACAGGCCCCCGGCCCCCGGATGGACGGCGGACTGCCCCCGGCCCCGGGGCCGGCTCCGGCGAGCTGAACGCTGACGAGTGACAGATATTGAAATCTGTCACTCGTCATGCCATTCTCGTTCCATGACCACGAACGAGAACACCTCCGCGTCCACTGCCACCGCCCGCCGCCTCGGGGCCACGGGTCCGGCCGTCTTCCCCCTGGGGCTGGGCTGCATGGGCATGTCCGCCCTCTACGGCGAGGCCGACCGGGCCGAGTCCCTCGCGACCATCCACGCCTTCCTGGAGGCCGCCCCCCAGGGCATGAACACGCTCCTGGACACCGGCGACTTCTACGGCATGGGCCACAACGAGCTGCTGATCAACGAGGCCCTGCGCACCGCCCCGGCCGCGGCCCGCGAGCAGGCGCTGACCAGCGTCAAGTTCGGCGCCCTGCGGACCGTCGAGGGCGGGTTCACGGGGTACGACGGGCGGCCCGAGGCCGTGAAGAACTTCCTGGCCTACTCGCTCCAGCGGCTCGGCCGCGACCACATCGACGTCTACCGGATCGCCCGCGTGGACCCCGACGTCCCGATCGAGGAGACCGTCGGCGCCATCGCCGAGGCCGTGCAGGCCGGGCACGTCCGGCACATCGGCCTCTCCGAGGTCGGCGCGGACACCCTGCGCCGGGCCGCGGCGGTGGCCCCCATCTCGGACCTCCAGATCGAGTACTCGCTGATCTCGCGCGGTATCGAGGACCGGATACTGCCGACCGCCCGCGAGCTCGGCATCGGCGTGACGGCGTACGGGGTGCTGTCCCGGGGCCTGATCAGCGGGCACTTCAGCCGTGACCGCGCACTGGCGCCCGGCGACTTCCGCGGGATGAGCCCGCGCTTCCAGGGCGACAACCTGCACCGCAACCTCGACCTGGTCGACGCCCTGCGCAAGGTCGCCGGGGAGAAGGGGGTCACCGTGGCCCAGACCGCGATCGCCTGGGTGCTCGCGCAGGGCCCGCGCCACGGCGTCGACATCGTGCCGCTCGTGGGCGCCCGCCGCCGGGACCGGCTGACCGAGGCGCTCGGCGCCCTGCGGGTCGAGCTGACCGAGGCCGACCTCGCCGCCATCGAGGCGGCGGTACCGGCCGGGGCGGCCTCCGGCGACCGCTATCCGGCCGCGCAGATGGCCCACCTCGACAGCGAACACTGACCTGGCGGTACGGTCGTACCCATGCCCTCCCCTGCTGCCGAGCCCCTGACCCCCGAGCGCATCCTCGAAACCACCGAGGAGGTGCTGCGCCGCTTCGGCCCCACCAAGGCGACCGTGGTCGACGTGGCGCGCGCCCTGGGCGTCAGCCACGGCAGCGTGTACCGCCACTTCCCCTCGAAGGCGGCGCTGCGCGAGGCCGTCACGGACCGCTGGCTCGCCAAGAGCGTGGTCATGCTGGAGGGGATCGCCTCCGCCCCGGGCAAGACCGCCCCCTCCAAGCTGGAGGCCTGGCTGGAGGCCCTCTTCGAGGCCAAGCGCCACAAGGCGGGCGACGACCCGGAGCTGTTCGCCACGTACACGGTGCTGCTCGCCGAGAACAGCGGGGTGGTCGACGCCCACCTGACGGAGCTGATCGACCAGCTGACCCGGATCATCGGCGAAGGCGTCGCCGCCGGCACCCTGGCCGCGCCCGACGTGCCGGCCGCCGCGCGCGCCGTCTTCGACGCCACCGGCCGGTTCCATGATCCGCAGTACGTGACGGAGTGGCTCTCCCCCACGATCACCTCGGAGTTCGAGGCCGTCGTCACGCTCGTCATCCGGGGCCTGCGCGCCTAACTGGCGTGACTGCGCGCCCTGTTATGCGGAACTAGGCCCTCCGACCGGCTTGGTGATCATTTGAGCCGTGTCGACTTGTACATGCCAGCGACAGTTCCTTACGGTCCCCTTACCGCACTACTCAGGCACGTTCCAGGGGGAACCTTGTCCACGGCAGCAGTACAGCCCTCACCTCCCGCACGCTCCGGCGGAGCGGCGGCGGTCGGCTTGATCCTGACCATCGCGCTCAGCGTGGTCGCACCGATCGTCACCTACAACACGCTCGTCGACGACCACGGCTGGAGCGAGGCCTCGGCGCTGCTGGTCAGCGGCGCCTGGCCGGTCCTCGACAGCGCCATCATGGTGGCCTGGCGGCGCAAGCTGGACGAGTTCGCCATCGTCACCCTGGTGTTCCTGGGGATCACCGCCGCCGTCTCCCTCGTCGGCGCCAACTCCACCCGGGCCCTGCTGGTCAAGGACTCCGCCGTCACGGGGCTGTTCGGGCTCCTGTGCCTGGCCACGCTGCTCGCGCCGCGGCCGCTGATGTTCTACTTCGGCCGGAAGTTCGGCACGGACGGCACCCCGGCGGGCGTGGCGTACTACAACGGCCTGTGGCAGTTCGAGGGCTTCCGCAACGCCCAGCGCCGCATGACCCTGGTCTGGGGCGTGGTCTATCTCATCGAGGCGGCGGTCCGGATCGCCCTGTCGTACGTCCTGGACACCTCCACCATGGTGACCCTGAGCCCGTTCATGATCTACGGGACGCTCGGCGGTCTGGCCCTCTGGACGGTCGGCTTCGTCAAGCGCACCAAGGCGCAGGGCGCCCAGCGGGCCGCCGCGGCGGCGGCCGCGGCCGAGCAGGCCGGCGGCTCCGCGGCCTGACCAGCCTCCGGAGCACGTGAAAAGACCGGTGGCCCGGTGCGCGGATCGCGC